>JAGCDD010000039.1 GCA_017651345.1 Bacteroidales bacterium
ACTCTATAAGATTGTTTTTCAAAGCGTTGTAACGTTCGGGAATAACACCGAGGGCGAGAGTCTGGTCGAGCACTTGGTCGTAAAACGAGAAATCATTTGAGGGAATAAATTTTACACCGGCTTGCGATTGTATCTTCCAATTTTCTAAACGAATAGCACGTGCCACTTCGAGTAATTGTTCAATAGAAGATTTGCCGTTCCAATATGCTTCTTCGGCTTTTTTGAGTTCGCGGTTGCGGCCGATACGCGGAAAACCGAGGACGTTGGTTTTTATTATTTGTGTCATTTTCAAAATTTTAAATTAGTAATTCTGCCGCAAAGTTGAAACACAAAACTTTACCATACAAACATTTTTAAAAATTAAGGAAACTTTGCTTTTTATCCCGAAAAAACTATAACTTTGCAGCAAATTATCCTTTAAAACTAAATTTTTACAGAATGGCAAAATTAGACGAAACCGACATCAAGATGCTCAACGTGCTGCAAACCAACTCTGACATCACCACCAAAGAACTCGCAGCCAAAGTAAACCTCACCCCCTCTCCCACCTTTGAGCGGCAGAAACGTCTTGAACGTGAGGGATATATCGATCATTATATGGCTGTTGTCAACCCCGAAAAAGTGGGCAACGGACTTTTGGTGCTCTGTGGCATAACGCTAAGGCAGCACGCTAAAAACCTCGGGCGGCAATTTGTGGAATCGGTGCAGCAAATACCCGAAATATCAGAGTGTTGGAACACCTCGGGCGTATACGATTTTATGATGAAAATCTATGTCCGCGATATGAAACACTACCAGAGTTTTGTTCTCGACACCCTTGGCGAAATCGACTGCATAGGTTCGCTCAACAGTTTTTTTGTAATCGGGACAGTAAAAAGCGGCGGCAAGGTGCCGATAAATGGAGATAATTGATATATTTGCAAAAAAATAACGATATGCTTACCAACGGAATTTACACACACACCTACACAGTCAACGCGTCGGATATGACGCCGCAATACAGGCTTACGCCAAACGCTATGGCAATGTACTTTCAAGATAGTTTTGCAAGGCTGATGACAATCCACAAATTTGCCGCATTCGACATTGAAAAACAGCAGCGTATGTGGGTAATTACCGAACTAAATTTAAACATCAAACAAACCGACATTTATTGGTCGGAAGCATTCACGGTAGAAATTTGGGTAAGCGAACTAACATCACTACGGATATACTGCGATTTTAGAATTGTGCGCACCCACAATAAGGAGTTAATAGCCTATGGCACAAGTCAATGGAACATTCTTAATCTCAACACCAAACGTTTAGAAACCACAGATTTTCTTGCCGAAAAACTCACCGTTGTGCCGCAATTAATGACCGAAAGCCACAAAAAAATCCGGTTTCCAAAGGCGCAAACGGCAGATATGCAAATAGAGCATCACCCCACGTTGCTCGACCTCGATTTCAACCATCACGTTACCAATCGCAGTTATTTAAGCATAGCCTTGCTGACAATGCCATCAGAAATACTTGACACACAAAACATAACTTCGCTCATTGTTCATTGGCTCCACGAAACATATCTCAACGATACTCTCACGTGCAAAATGTCAAATTTAGGCAACGGCCAATATCTGCATACCTTAACCAACAACCAGGGCGTTTTAGTGTGCGAAGTAATGAGCCAATGGCAACCCAAAACCGAAACCAACGATATATGCCAAGTGCTTAATCGAGATTTGTAAACTCCTCAATTTCGCATTGATGTTTTTTCTTTTCGTCGTAATTGATGCCGATGAAGAGAATTTTGCCGTTGTAATGGTCGAAGGCGTGAAAATATTCTTTGCTCTTGATTTGGGCTATGGCACGGCCGGGGGTTTTGTTTGACTTTAATTCTATAATCATTGGCGGATATTTACTGTCGGCGTGAAGAGGAGTATAAATCAGGTCAGCAATGCCATTACCGGCTGAGGTTTCTTTAAAAACGGTGTAATAATTCAAAGCGTCGATAAATGCCAAGTAAACCGCCGAGGCAAGTGCCTGCTCGTTGTCGTAATTGCGGTGCGATGCCACGTGGATATGGCTGCGGTTGAGGGCTTTGGCAACTTCGTTGCCGTTGAGTTGAAGTGTTTGTTGAAGTAACTCTTCCGAAGCCTTGATTATTTGGTCGGTAACCTTGTAAGTTTTATCGTCTTCCAAAGCGTTGAACCATTCTAAACGAACTTCTTTGTTTGGTATTCGGCAGGTTTGGGTGTTGTAGTCGTAAGCCAAATAGCCAAGGTGGGTCAAGTAGGTAAAAGCATCATCCTTGTTGTTAAAATCGGTCATCGTGTTCATATATCGGCTCACGTTAACCTTAACATTTTCGCCCGAAACCATTTTTATTACGTCGTCTTTCATTCCCTTGAAATTGGCATTAAGACGGTCGATAATTACCTGATATGATGATGTTTTGCTCCAATGTCCTTCAAAACGGCGGTTCTTTATACTTTTTATCACCGACTCAGGATTGTAAATATCAAAACCATTCTGACTATATCCTTGATACCAATTTTTACATTCAGTGTGGTTGATTTGATATTTGTCACAGAGAATGGCAACTTCTTCATCTGTAAAGCCAACATACTCTGACAATTCCTTGGCATCAATAATTGTATATTCATCAAAATTATTGAGTTTGCTCTGCACCTTGTCGCGCACTACGGGCAGGATACCTGTAATGTAGGCAAGCGAAATGGCAGGTTTGAGGGTGTTGCTTTTAAACAATCCATTGAGGAATTCCAAATAATCTGCAAAAAGTTTGGGCGAAACATTCATTCGCACCAACGAATCGTACTCGTCGAGAATAATCACAAAAGTTTCACCCTTGGCGGCGTAAACTCGCAACATACAATCCGCAATGGTTTCTGCACTTGACAAATCAACAGAAGGAAACTGCGTTTTAAACTCTGAAACAACAAAATCAGATAATTTATTAAGCATATTGTCCTTATCCTTGGCATTCTGATATTCGCTTGCAACGTCTATTGCAATAAAATTCAGTTTGTTAAGATATTTTTCGTAATTATCTGCCTTGGATATTTTTAGGTTTTGAAACAACTCTCTCGAATCGCAACCCTTTGAATAATAAGCGCACAGCATATTAGTAGCGAAAGTTTTGCCAAACCTTCGCGGACGCGACACGCATATATATTGGTTGCATTTGTCGATAAACTTGTTTAATTCGCTAATCATCATAGTTTTATCAACATAAATATCAGCAGCCAAAATTTGCTTAAAGCCTACATTACTCGGATTCAAATAGATGCCCATAATATTGCGGTTTATTTTTCGGCAAATATAAAAAAAATGGATATATTTGCAAAAATTCCCCTCCCCTAACCTATTTTAAAAAAAATATCGTATCTTTGCAAAAAGGTAACGACCATTACAGTAATCACCATTACTATTGCGCTATGAAGTTTTACAACCGAGAAAAGGAACAACAGATATTAAGCAACTTACTCAGTCAGAGCAAGAACGAAGCACGTATGACCGTACTGATGGGGCGGCGTAGAATAGGAAAAACCGAACTTTCATTAAGATGCGGCGACCAAACCATTCTTTATTTCTTTGTTGGTAAAAAAACTGAAACGCTACTCTGCCGTGATTTTGTGCGTGAAATTCAAGAAAAAACTGGCTCACCAATATTGGGACTCCCCGGCTCGTTCTCCGACATATTTAGGTATGTGCTGCAATTGTCGCAAAACCGTCCGCTGACACTAATAATAGATGAGTTTCAAAACTTTGCAAAAATCAACCCGACAGTGTTCAGCGACATTCAACGCGATTGGGACTTGTATAAGCGTAAAAGCCACATCAACCTAATAATCAGCGGTTCGGTATTCACCCTAATGAAAAAAATATTCGAAGACTACGAAGAACCGCTTTTTGGACGCGCCGACCAAAAAATCACACTCCAACCATTTGCCACCGACACTTTAAAGGAGATTCTCGCAGATTTCAACCCCAAATACACTGCCGAAGACCTTCTTGCCCTATACAGCATCACAGGCGGCGTACCGTGGTATGTGTCGCTATTGCTCGACAAAGGCAAAACCAACAAAGACAAAATGCTGATGGCACTCACCGAAATGGATTCCCCTTTTATCAACGAAGGCAAAAACATTCTGATTGAGGAGTTTGGCACTGATTACATAACCTATTTCTCGATACTCACAAGCATTGCCTCGGGTATGAAAACCCGCGCAGAAATAGAGGCTGAACTCGGCAACAACAACCTCGGACCGTATTTGGCAAAAATGGAAGACTATTACAACATCATCACCAAATCGCAGCCCATATACGCCAAACAAAACAGCAAAAAAGTCAGATACGCCCTCAACGACTGTTTTCTTACATTTTGGTTCCGATTCTTCTACAAATATCAGGCACTTGTAGAAAACAAGGCATTAGCCACACTCGGTGAAATAATCCAAAGAGATTACAGCACCTTTTCGGGACTTATGATGGAGCGATTCTTTATGCAAAAATTTCAAGAAAAAGGCCGCTACATTGTTGGCAAATGGTGGGATCGCAAAGGCACAAACGAAATAGACCTTATAGTTACCGACCCCGTCAACAAGGAGACTTGGGTTTACGAACTCAAAAAACAGGGTAGCCGCTACAAAGAAGACCTCCTGCGCCAAAAAGTAGAAACAATGCTATCGCAAACCCCCGAACTCAGCAAAACCACAATCCATATTGGTGTGCTCACAATGGAGGATATGATAAAATAATAAACAGGGCATCAATGAGCAACGATTTTAGCACATACGATTTCTCAAACAATAAATACGATAACTACAACATCCGGCTGAGATGGGACACCGAGGGCAACAAGTTCTGGTTTGTGCTCGATGAT
>JAGCDD010000040.1 GCA_017651345.1 Bacteroidales bacterium
AGATTAAAGTACATAAAAAAATCCGCGCCGTCTGAAAAGATAGCGCGGATTATTTTGCTTTATAATGATTTTTTTCGACGATTGACAACTAAATTGAAAAAAAAACTTAACTTTGCACATCAAAACACTAATCAATTGTCATGGGCGATATACAACACACAATCACTATAAATGACCCGTGGGACGATTCCCCGATGGACGTTACCAAAGAAGTAAACTTCATTTGGTCGATTGCCAACAAACTCAGAGGTACTTATCAGAGCGACAAGTACAAGAATGTTATTATCCCTATGACTATCATAAGGCGGTTTGAATGCGCTTTGGAGCCTACCAAAAAGGCTGTATTAGACAAGGTAACTGCCAATCCTCTCGAACCAGCAAAATCATTATATAAGGTGTCGGGCTTTCATTTTTACAACAAAAGCAAATACACTCTTGCAAGACTTGTAGATGATGCCGACAACCTTGCATCTAATTTCAAGAGTTACATCGGCGATTTTTCCGAAAATGTGCAAAACATCATCAAAAACCTTGAATTTGAAAAGGAAATCGACAAGATGGACAAGCACGACCGATTGTACGCTGTGGTAAAGGCGTTTAGCGAAATAGACCTCGACCCTTCAAAGATTGACAACATGACCATGGGATATATCTTTGAGGAGTTGATACGAAAATTCTCTGAAAATGCCGAGGCGGGCGACCATTACACAGGACGCGACATCATCAAACTTATGGTGTCGGTGCTTACTGCCGAAGGTTGCGACGATATTTTCGACAATGCCAAGGTAATCACCATTCTCGACCAAGCATCGGGAACGGGCGGAATGTTGTCGATTGCCAATAGTTACATCAAACGTATGAACCCATCGGCAGACATCCGACTATTTTCACAGGAAATCAACCCCCAATCTTACGCCATGTGCTTTGCCGAAATGCTTATCCGTGGTCAAAACGCCGACAATATCCGTCTGCAAGATTCTATGAAAATGGATTGTTTCCCCGATACCAAAATGCGTTTTGTGATAGAAAATCCGCCATTTGGCACGGCGTGGGGCGGCAAAGACGCGGCAGAAGGCTGCGAAAATGCGGTAAATGCCGAAGTCAACAAAAAAGAATCGGGACGTTTCCCAGCCGGTGCACCAGGTACGGGCGATATGCAGTTGCTCTTTGTGCAGTCGGCATTAGACAAATTAGACGACACCTGCGGACGGTGCGCCATCATAGAAAACGGTTCGCCGCTCTTTACCGGCGGCACTTCGTCGGGCGAATCGCAGATAAGGCGTTGGCTGTTGCAAAACGACTATTTGGAAGCCATTATACAGTTGTCAACCGACATGTTTTATAATACCGGCATTGCCACATACATTTGGATTTTGTCGAAATGCAAATCAGAAAAACGCAAGGGCAAAGTGCAACTGATTGACGCTTCGGGATTCAAACACGCTTTGCGCAAATCGTTGGGCAACAAGCGAAACGAAATTTCGCCCGACGACCGCATGTCTATCACCAAGTTGTATTCCGACTTTGAGGAAAACGAATATTGCCAGATACACTCCAACGAGGATTTTATGTACCGCGAATATTGCGTAATGCAACCTTTGCAACGTAGTTACGCCATCACCGAAGAGCGCATCGGCAATATGATTTCGTCGGGTGCGCTCTCCGCCCTGTACGACGAGGCAAAAGTGGCGGAACTCGAAGGCAAAGAAGAACTTTCGGGCAAGGAAAAAGACCGTCTCGATAGTTACATAGCCAGCAAGCCGGTGTACGATTCAATAATCGAAACCCTCAACAACGCCGTTTCCGACAAGGTTTACAACAATCCCAAGACCTTCATCCCGGTATTGGCACGCCTTATCGCCGACAAATACAACGGCAAAGACCTTTCAAAATTTGTAGAAAAAGTAGCCAAAGGTCTCTCCAAGATGGACAAAAACGCCGAAATCCAGCGCGACAAATCCGGCAACATCATCTACGACCCCGACAGCAAGGACATCGAAATTGTGCCTTACAAAACCGACATCGACGACTACATGAAGGCGGAAGTATTGCCGCACGTGCCCGACGCCAAATATTTCTTTGAGGAAGACCTCTCCAAAAAGAAACCCGTCATCAAAACCGGCGCAGAAATCCCCTTCACCCGCTATTTCTACAAATACCAAGAGCCAACCCCATCCGACGAACTCCAAAAACAGTTTTTGGATTTGGAAAAATCGGTAAATGAGAGGATTGAAAAATTGTTTAACTAATTATCGGAAACAAAATGAAAAACTCTAACATACAATGGATTGGCGAGATTCCTGATAATTGGGAGGTGGATAAAATCAAATTTCATTTTAGGCGAAATGAACCCCGAAATCCAGGAAATGCAGAAGTACTTTCTGTTTATAGAGAATATGGCGTCATTCCGAAAAACAGCCGTGATGATAACCATAATGTAACATCAGAAGATACCTCAAAATACAAATTTGTAAGAAAAGGTGATTTGGTTATTAATAAAATGAAGGCGTGGCAAGGGTCTTTGGCCGTTTCTGATTATGAAGGAATTGTTAGTCCAGCCTACTTTATATACAATTTCACTGATGAAGTATTTAATAAAAAATATTTTCATTATCTTATTAGAAACTGTTATAAAGAAGAATTTAGACGAATTTCAACCGGCATAAGAGAGGGGCAATGGGATTTGCCCGCTAATGATTTTGAAAATACATTGGTTTTACTTCCTCCCCTCGCCACCCAAACCTCTATCGCCACCTATCTCGACACGAAATGTTCGGAGATAGACGGTTTGATTGCGGATATTAACAAACAGATTGAAACTCTCAACGAGTTGAAAAAATCTACTATCACTGAGGCTGTTACAAAAGGTTTGAACAAAAATGCAAAACTCAAAGACAGCGGTATTCAGTGGATTGGAATGATTCCGGAAGGATGGAGTGTGACGAAAACAGGATATTTATTTAAGGAAGAAGTCAGGCGTTCTAATGATTCAGACATTCCATTATCATTATCACAAGCCGATGGCTTAATCGCAACAGATGAAATGAAAGAAAATTCATTAAAAACATCAAGTTATGATGGATGGAAAAAAGTATTAATTGGCGATTTGGTTTTAAATAGATTCAAGGCACATTTGGGCGTTATGTTTGCTGCAACAATTGAAGGTAAGGTGTCATTTCACTATGGAGTTTTCAAACAGCAACGCCCATTGGTATCCAAATATTATGAGTTTTTGTATCATACAAATGCATACAAAACAATTTATGCAGGCTTATCCAATGGAATGACCGTTGGATTACAAAACTTATCAAATCAAAATTTTTATAGCGCGAAATCATTATATCCCCC
>JAGCDD010000041.1 GCA_017651345.1 Bacteroidales bacterium
AGGACGGTAGTTTTGCCGCTGCCGTTGCCGCCGTAGAGTATGGTAATGGGCGCGTCAAAATCCATCCGCTCAAAACCCTTCAACGGAAAGATATTGAACGGATAAAACGACCTGTAACACGTCATCTTCGCCTGATAGCCATACGAAATGAAATTGTTTTCGTCGTTCTCGCTCGCAAGTGAAAAACTGTCCAAATATATCATCGCGATTTTTGGGACAAAGATAATGAGGATAATCAAGATTGCAAAGAGAAATTTTTGTATGGCACGGGCGGGAAACGTGCAGAACGAAGATTTATTATCAACTAATAATCATCATCTTGTTCGTCATATCTATCGTATCGTTCTGCACGGCGTTTTTCACGCGCGATTTTACGCCAATCTTTAACAATCCACTCAAAATAAAACTTGGAATCATTGACCTCAATTCGCACTGAAAAAATATCAGCCCTGCAAAAACGATCAACATTGACATACCCTGACACAGCCTCGCCAAAACGGAGTGTATTTATTTTTAGATACCCCTGTTTTTTGACATTTTGCTCGTCATTCATCATTCGTGAAAGAGAAATAATCTCATTAGTTGACTGAATATTTGCAAGTGCAGCGGCACCTGCATCATAATTATATGTTTCTGTGATATAAGTTGTACCATTAGAACCGTAGGTATATGATGTTGATTCACTATATGCGGCGGATGCAGCATTTAGACCCGCTGCAACACCGTACAATGCCATTGCCAAATTTTGTTGACGTCGAACTTTTTTCATATACTGTTCACACGTATAAACTTTTAACGCAATAGTATCAAGTCCGTAACGACCTTGCATATACAACCTTGATTTAATTTTTTCAGGATTGAAAACAACATCATCCGAATTAAGATTTTTGACAAACAAATCAACTTTGTAGTATTTCCCATATTCTTTGGTAAATGACAATGAAGCCGCAACGACAAAACCATCTTTCCGCTGAACTGCCCATTCTACACCGTCTTCATACTCCAAATCTGCCGAACCTTTTTCGGTTTGAAGATAAGTTTGTGCATTGGTCTCAACACAAAATAGTGCAGCAAACAATACAACAAAAATATAATTTTTAATTGCTATTGATATTCCATTTGTTACCATATTCACATCATTTAGTGTTTTCAACAATTTCGACACGTGCATTTAGAGCATTCGCAATTTTTGCCAATATGTCTAAACCGACAGAATAACGACCTTGTTCAATTCGGCTCAGATTGGAAGCATCAATGCCCGCCCTAATAGCCAACGTTCTCGCGTCAATATTTTGTTTTTGACGCAGTTCTTTGATTCTTGTCCCAATTCTTTGACGTTCATCGATTTTGTCTTGGTCAGGCGACACGAATAACATCATTTCGTATCCATCACGATATAAATTGGCATTTATATTTCGCACCCCTGTTTCAAAATCAGGACGCGGCGTATAATACATATACATAGTAAACTCGGCGGCCATCAGTCTCAAAAAATGATTGTCGCCGTGTACAGTTGTCATATAGTTGTAATTAGTGGCAAAAATTGCTATGTATGTATTGTCAGGCAATTCAATCTTAACTTTGTTTTGTTCAACAAAGTTAACTTTTGCCGGATAATTGCCCGAAATCTGTGAACGTATCATATCTAAATTAATTTTGCGACAAAAGTAGATAAAAAAAATGAATTTACAAATATTTTTTGAAAAAATTGGCAAATCTGTAAATAATTTTGTTAAAATATTTGCAAATATAAAAAATCAACTTTATATTTGCAGCGAATTTAAAAGTGGCGGCAATACTATAAACTCGGTACAAACAATATGGAAACATTAATGGACAATTTTTCGGAAGAAAAGGAATGCGAATACAAAGGCGAAGTGTATTCGGTTCGCGACAACGGTGCTGTGATGCGACATTCACGGCAAGGTAAAAAAATTCGCAAAGATGACGGAGTATGGTCTTTTGGCAAAAAAGACGACACCAACGGATATATGTACATAGGTTCACATCGTGTACATATAATTGTTGCAACAGCATTTTATGGTCAGAAAGATTCTAAAATCTATGTGGTTGACCACATCGACACGAACCGCTGCAACAATCGGGCAGAAAACTTGCGATGGCTTACCCGATTGGAAAACGCCTTGTTGAATCCCGTAACACTTAAACGCATAAAAATACTTTGTGGAGGTGATATTCAAAAATTCATCGAAAATCCGTCTTGTCTTCGCGACCTGACAGGGACCAACAAGGATTTGATGTGGATGCGCACCGTATCACCACAGGAAGCCGCCAACACCTACCTAAACGTAATGAAGTGGGGATTGCGTCCAATTGATTCTGAGAAAAAGAAGAAACGACACCCAAAAAACGAAAAATCAGATTGGATTAACAATAATAGTTTTGACAACTATGTTGTAGAAGATTACAAACCTGAGTTCGTAAAAGCAACATTCCCGGAAACAGCAATCCAAATGAGATGGAAAACTCCAACCGAGTTCCATTGCTGTCCGACAAACTTTCATAACAATGGATTGAAAGAATATTCTGAAAATTTGAAAAAAGGAAATGTATTTTCAAAGAATCAGTATTCAACGCACATCGTTATGGAAAGTGCACTGATTGAAAATGACACAAAACTATTGGTTGTAACCCACGACACAACAGAATACGCAATAAAACCATACGGTTTGGTAAGAATCTATTGTTTGGGAGGACAATTTGTCCACGAAAGCATCTCGACATTTTTTGCAGAAAACGGCGCAATGCAGTTTTTTACAGAAATGCAAGGCTTGACGTGGGAAGGCGAAGAATCCATTGATATGTATTGTATGTAACAAATTGATTTGGTATGAAAGGATCTGAATACAAATTCGGTTCTACTAAAAATCCTTACGGATTGAAAGGGGATCGATTGGTTCACGTAGATGAAGTAGAAAACGGCCTTAATTGCGGCTGTATTTGTCCCACTTGCAAATGCGCACTGATAGCAAAACAAGGTGAAATACGCATACACCATTTTGCACATCAATGCGACGACGACTCTTGCCTACACCTTCAAGAAACATACTTTATGCGTGCATTGGAAATTTTGGAGCAAGCACAATACATAAAATTGCCACACTACTATTCAATCGAATCACAAACAGTTAAACTCAAAAACATTCGGGCGAATCGTTATTCCGATAACATTAAAATTTTGCCTGAGATTATTGCAGAGACAGAAGAAGGAATGGAAATTCACCTCAGATACAAACGTATTAAGGGACGAGGCAGACGAATGATAGGCAATGAATTTCCCTGTCTTGAACTTAATGCAGAACAAATCACTTTGGAAAATTTGCAAGATTTTTTGTTGAACTCTACCGACGACAAAAAATGGTTGGCTAATCCATTTTATGATAACATCATAGAACAAATTGAATTAGATGAATTTTCCCAAAACGATAACAAACAGAATCAATATTGGGGTCCAACAGGAAACGAGATCTTCGCAACAGATTTCGTAGAAAGCAATTACCCCCCAATAATAAACACAACAAGCAATAATCAATATTTGGAAAGCGGCACAATAGAACAAAAACGCATCAAACTCTTATTACAAGAAAACGAATACATTGGCAAAGGTGTTGGCTACTGCGACAATTGTGCATTTAAAACGACCTGCAAATATTTAGTAGAAACATTTCAAGAAAATGGTCGATATTATATGATTTGCAACAACCTTGACAATTATATGGCTGAGTATTTCAAAGGCAAATACTTGGATTTCAAACCATTGGACAATTACGACGTCATAGAACAATATGAAGCAAAATTATCTATTGACAAACACTTTACAAAAGAAACAATAATCATCAGTTATACAAAACTGAGCAAAAACATCATTGTACTACACTATGACGACTCTTATACGTTTTATGTAACCAACGTTTCATTTTTGCATAGCAAATATCATTTTTCTCACGAAAAAACATTCAACAACATTGACAAAGCCGAAAAATATATTGAGTGGTTAAAGAAAGTTTTAACCTAAACTTTCAATACTTCTGTTTGTGTGGTATCACCCCTCTCACCCCGCCTTTGGGATTCTCCACGTCGCCTTTGTACCTTGGAATGATGTGTATATGCACGTGGAAAACTGATTATCCGGCGGCTTGTCCAACGTTGATGCCGACGTTGAAACCGTCGGGATGGTAGCGGTCGGAAAGGATTGTTTTGCAGCGGTTGACAAGCAACCAAAGGGCGCGTTGCTCTCGCAACGTAAGTTCAAAATAATCCGTCACGTGGCGTTTGGGGATTATCAATGTATGTCCTTTGCTGACGGGATAACCGTCTAAAAATGCCACAGCGGTCGCAGTTTCACTGATGATTTCTACTTTGGGATTGAGATTGCAAAAGGGACAAGTATGTGAAAGTTCGTATTTTTCTTTGAAGTCCGTTTTATTAAAATGCTGATATTCATAAATTTCGCAGTTTTCATTTGCGAAAACACTTTTGTATGGCAAAATCACATTGCATTGATATGTAGGCATTTTGTGTACAAAATGCGTGCGAAATCCTTCGTATTTCAAATCGCGGCGCACAGCAAAATACGCCTTGCCTTCGGGTTTCAACAATTCCGAAACAGCCATCAAAACGCTTGCCTGTTCGTCGGGTTCGAGAACATTAAGAACATAGTTGCAAATGATTGTGTCAAAGCGTTTTGACGGATATTCGGGGCGGTAATAATTGTCATAACCGATAATATCGAAACCCTCTTTTGCGAGTTCGTCGGTATCAAAACCAAATCCACAGCCGAAATCTAAGATTTCGCCTTTTAAACAATCGTTTTGTTTGAGCCAACGAGTTGGAAACGAGATTGTTGTGCGCTCTTTCGCTGTCAGATGCGGATTATTTTTAGTCTTTTTCATTGCTGCCAAATTTTAAAACCTGAATTTTCCGCAATTTGAACAAGCGGCGTAAATGTTTTGCCCAAAACATCGCAAAACTCGTTTTGCGGCATTTTTACCAATTCTGAAACCGAATCAAAAACCGTAAGATAATCTTCAAAAATATTGTTATTTGGATTCTGAGCATACAACGTTTTCAATGCGTTTTGCTGCATTTTTGAAAACGGTTTCAAATACTTTTCCAACGGCGGAAGATTGTTGCTTTTTGAAGAATTGATGCTTGCATCAGCGGGCAACAAATTCCACAACAAATTGTGCGACACGAAACTCCACGGCACAAAATGGTCTAAATCGTATTTCTTGGCAAAGATTTCGTTACCCGTGTATATGCAATTGATTTTTCCAACAGATTCGATGTAAGTGTCCCAAAACTTGCGCTGTTTAGTCAGCGACTCGCGCTGCAAAGGTTTTACAAGTTTTGCAGGTAGATTTGGTACATTTGGATTTCGCTTTTGCAGAAATTCTGTCAAATTCCAAAATGCAAAATCTCTGAGAATTACGTAATTCTCTGTCAGATAATCAATCCAAATCGGATTGATTTCAATATCTTCGTTGTATATTGCATAAAGGCAGCCGTTTGTAAAATTTTGCGATTTTACAATCACATCATCGTCGTAAGTATATTTTATCCAAGGCGAGAGA
>JAGCDD010000042.1 GCA_017651345.1 Bacteroidales bacterium
ATTGCTCAGTGACTGCAAACCAATAAAAATCGCCCGAAACAATATCTTTGGGACGGTAGATAACAAAATTTTCAAAAAAATTCTTCATCTGTTTTTCGCTTGGCAACAGAGCTTCTTGGATTGTCTGTGCATAGCGAATACTGTCGGTGATATAGATGTTCTTTTTGGTAATCAGCTTGTTGCGGAGTTCAAGCTCTTCGTTGTTGGTTTTCAACATTCGTGCTTGAAGTTCAAGTTTTTTGTGTTGTTCGGTTAGCACATCGTTTTGCTCTTTCATAGCCGCTTGTTGCACTTCAAGCTGAGCCGTAATGATAGAGAGCATTTCGTTTTGCATCTGCATTTCGCGCTGCTGATTGTCGATTTTGTTGGTGGCAGATTTCAGTTCGGTAATGTCGCTCAGAAAGCCAGATACAAGGTTTTTGGATTTTAGTTTTGCCAATGTAATGTGAAACCAATACGTTTTGCCGCCAACTTTAAATGATTTTTCGATGTGTTGAGATTCGCCTGTGGCAAAACATTCGTTGAGCTTGCCCACAGCGGCATCATCGGCTAAAAACAAGGTTAGTGCCCTATTGTGGTTGATATTGGTTAGATACGATACCTGTTCAGCGTTGGTCCAATACAATTGATGGTTGTCGTCTAATATAAATAACGGAATTTCAGCCGATTGCGTTAGTTCCGAAAAAATATGGTTGCTTTTAAGATAATGGTATATCTTGATGGTGGTAACTATGGTAAAGGATAGTATCAGCAATACCACTATGTCGGTTATTAAAGCGTATTTGGTTTGATATCTAAATTGAAAGAATGAAATTATTCCGTAACTATCTGAATCTATGTACATTTGATGCTCTTGCAACACAAAAAGTGTGTATGGCAGCAGCAACGCAACCGTCAATGCAATCGAGAGCAGTATTTGAGCCTTCACTCCCGATTTGTTAATATGGTGCTTTAATTTTTTTGCCATCTTTTGTATTGCAAGGTTAATTATTTAATTTTCAGCTATTAAGCGTTATTGTTTCCACGGCTGCAAAATTGTAGAATTTGGCGAGCCTGAATATTTTTTTGTAGGTGGATTCAGCAAAATTGGGTGACGGCTTTTGTCCATAATAAATTTAGCCACCGAATCGCACCACATAAATGCAGATTCGGGTTTTGGGTGGGCTCCATCGGCATATCGCTTGTATTTCAGGTTTTTAGACGGATAATACTGTCGGCTACCTACGTTGGCAAGTATCATTTCGTTTATGCCTGTATCTTCTTTCCAGTTGGGAGGTCCAACCCACACAAACGGAATTGTATCTATCTGTTCTATAATGTGTTTTACGTATGGGGTGCGTTTTGTGATAATATCGCGGACAAAAAGTTCGTTGGCACCTAAAATTAAAATTACGTAAGTTGGTTTAAATTTGTTGATAAAATGTTTTAGAGTGTCGGTGGTGCCATACCATTCGCTTTGCGAACTATACCAAATTACCGATTGCATTTGATGACCGTTTTCGGCACAATAGTCGCGCAAACGCCAACGAAACTGCTCTAACATGCTGTCGCCAATCAAGAGGATTGTTTGACTTGTGCTGTCGATGCCTGTTTGAGGTGTGTATTCCGAAGTGTACATTTCGGTAGTGTACACGGGCGTGGTGTCGCCGCAGAGAAATTTTTTGATGTCAGATTGTTTAAGCTCTGCACCTGCTACTTCTACTGGGCTGCTACTAAACGAGTAAGCCGCTAATATTGCGGTTGTTGCAGCTAAAATGGCTATAAATTTCCAAATTGGTTTCATGGTTATTTATTTTTCTTTTGGGCAAACATCCATTGAAATGTTGACGGCATGTTATATACTTGATTCCAAATGAGATGACCTTTGCCTGTGAGTTCGGTGAAATCAATTTTGTTGCCTCCGCATTTATGAATAGCGATGGTCATATTGCGGGTGCGGGTAACTTTTACAAGTTTGTCGGTAGATCCGTGGAAAGTCTTGATAGGCATATCTTTAAGAATGCATGCCATATTGAGGTCGGCGCCTCCGCAAATTGGCACTGCAGCCGCAAACTTTTGTGGATAACGCGAAATCAAATCCCAAGTGCCGAATCCGCCCATCGACATGCCAGTAATATAAAGGCGCGATGTGTCGCCGTTGACTGCATCTACAATGCTATCTAACAATTGATTAGCTGCATTAAGATAAACCGAAATTGTATCGGGCATGGTGTGCGATGGGAGAGTCCAATCGGTTTCGCACCAACGGAAATTCTCAGCGCACTGAGGCAGAATTACATAACAAGGATACTTTTGGCGGAAATTACTGTTTCCAAAAATTTTATCCATGTAGGTAAGCTGAGTTTCGTTGTCGCTGCCACGTTCGCCCGCTCCATGTAAAAAAAGCACCACGGGATATTGTTTTGTGGTATCAATATTTTGCGGTTTTAAAAGACGGTATGGCAAAACAGTTCCGCAAGTGTCGGTGTAATAGCACTTTTCAAACTGACTGCGAAGTTGTTCGTTGGTCTGCTGTGCAAATGTAGAGCACATTGCCACTGCCATTATTAATGCTAAAAATATCTTTTTCATCTTTCGTTTTTCTTTTAATTGATGCAAATATAGTTCTCTTTTTGATAAAAATCGATAAGTTTATCAATTTTTATTTCACAAACCACACCTTATATATTATATAGCATTGTTTTGTGCAATTGAGTGGCTTATGTAATGCTCTTATTATCAATATTATAATTAATTATTTGATTAGCTCTTGCATTTCTCGAAAAAAAAAATAAACTTTGCGTTAATTTTATTACAAAAAAATTTGCATACAATCAGAAATATTTAATATTTTTGAATTGTTATTAGAAGGTATGTCGGGTAGGAAAAATACATTTTTTTATTCCGTGTAACATATTGATAATAAACAATTTGTAAAAATTATTGCAATTTAAGCTCTAAAAAAGGGCTTTTGGAGTGAAAATTGGTTTGATTATTGAATAACTACAATAAAAATAAATACGAGATGGAAAGCGTAAACACAAATAAGAGAAGAGCCACCGACAATGTGTGTATTTCGTACACAGGTTTGTTCGATTCTGAAATCCTAACCATTTTGGCGCAGGGTATAGAGGGCACGCTGACATCTAATGATAAGGTTACAAAAAAAGTTTTCAAAATATTTTTGGAACTTGCGCAGAACATATCGCAGTATAGCCTTGAACGCGAACCAAACTCTTCGGGCGAATCGATGGGTGTTGGCACTATGCTTATTAAGGAATACGATGATTATTTTCAGTTCTCTACCGGTAACAAAACCACCATGGAGAGCATTATCCCCGTTATCGAGAAATGCGACAACATCAACTCCATGACACGAGAAAAACTCCGCGAATACCGACGTTTGCAACGCAATATGCCGGCAAGTCAAAAAGGAGGCGGAAATATCGGCTTAATTCAAGTAGCCCTCACCGCCGACAATCCTATTGAATACGGAGTGGTAAAATGCGAAGACAACAATTATTTTTATATAGTCAGTGTTAAAATAAACAAATAATTTTGTATGACCGTACAAATTGTTAAACAAAACGACAAACAAAATGAACGACATTCATATTAAAGGCGTACACGAAGCATTCTTCGTTCCCACGGTAAACTTCGATTCCAAAACCGGAATCTGCGAGCTTGAGGGAGAATCATATTTGGAGGAGACCATAAAATTTTACACTCCGTTGTTCGCGTGGATCAATGAATACACCGAAACAATAAAAGGTCCTCTTCATTTCAATTTTAAGCTGAGTTACTTTAACACAAGCAGTTCTAAATGTTTAGTTGACATTCTCGATATGCTTAAAAAGTATCAGAAAGAAGGCGGCGACGTGGAAGTTAACTGGTATTACGACGATTCGGAAGAGGAACTCGAAGAAGTTGAGGATTTTATACTCGAAACTGGATTGGATATTAACATTATCCCTATATCCGAAGAACAAAAATAATAAAAAAAGTACGCTGATATTTTAATATAATAGAAATTAAGTTTATATTTGCACCTGACCTAAAATTGACTTTGATATGGTAAAGAAAAAAGAGAAATACGATTTCAGCCTTTATGAGTATCATAATCTGATGAATCAAAATATATTGGTTTCGTACAAAGGACCAATTGACGAGAGGATTATGACCGTGATAGGAGAAAATATTCTCCTTGTTACCAACGATGGAGGCGACAAGGCCAAAAACAAGATTTTTAAAGTCTTTATGGAACTTGCTCAAAACGTTTGGTTGTATAGCGCTGAAAGTTGTAAGCTTGAAAACGGCAAGTCCGTGGGTTTAGGCACACTTGTAGTGAGCGAATGTGGTGATTCTTACACATTTGTTACAGGTAATGTGGTAAACAATGCCGATGTGGTGCCAGTGATCGAAAAATGCGAGACTATCAACTCGCTCGACCGTGAAAGCCTACGCGAATACCGCCGCGAACAACGCCGACTAGCCAACGAGGGGAAACCCAACAGCGGCAACATTGGACTTATTCAAGTGGCATTAACCGCTGAAAGTCCGTTAGATATTGAACTCACACCGGTAAACGACGATGAATCATTCTTGTCGATAGCCGTTAAGATATCGAAAGATAATTTTAGAAATAATTAATTGAAAAGGAATAATAATTGGTCACTTTAACAACATTCGAAAATGGAATTAGAAAATATTGAAATAGAGGGTTCGCACAAAAACTTTTTCACCCCGACTGTGAAATTCGATGCCCAAACAGGTATTTGTGAATTGTCAGGCGAATCGTTTTTGGAAGATACGGCGGAATTTTACAAACCCCTCGTAGACTGGCTTGTGGAATTTACCACAAAAATTAAACGCCCCATTGCTTTTATTATAAAGCTAACGTATTTTAATACAAGTACGTCGCGATGCATTTTGGACTTGCTCAACGTTCTTAAAGACTATGAGGACGACGGCGGCGAGGTTACTGTTAACTGGCATTACGACGAAA
>JAGCDD010000043.1 GCA_017651345.1 Bacteroidales bacterium
GCAACAGCATCAGAAAAATGCCTTGGCTTTGGCTGAGTTTTTGGAGAGTTCGCCCAAGGTGAAACGTGTGAATTTTCCGCTGTTGAAATCGCATCCGCAGCACGCTCTTGCAGAGGCTCAGTCGTCGGGTTCGAGTGGAATTTTCTCGTTTGAACTCGTTGGTACATTGGACGATGCGCAGAATTTTCTCTCAAAACTCAAACTCTTTGCCACGGCAGAAAGTCTCGGCGGAGTGGAGAGTCTCATCGAGATTCCGGCGATAATGACACACGCCTCCGTGCCCAAGGAAGTCCGCGAACAGAACGGCATTTCCGACACCTTAATTCGCGTTTCGGCAGGCATCGAGGATACCGAAGATTTGATAGAGGATTTCAGGCAGGCGTTGGAGTAATTGACTGATACCAAGATGATTGAAATCATAACAGATTACAACGTCGGTCTCAAACAGGATTTCATCAATCTTAACAAGCATTGGATTGAAAAATATTTCCACTTGGAAGATTGTGATATTGAGACGTTTAGCCACGTTGATGATATTAATGCGCACGGTGGGCGGATATTTTTTGCCGTTGATAAGGGCAGCGGCAAAACCGCCGGCTGCGTGGCATTAATCAACAAAGGTTCAGAAGGTTACGAATTGGCTAAATTGGCTGTTTCGGAAGAATTTCAGGGGCAAGGTATAGGAGATTTGTTGGTTGGCGAACTTCTTCGCCACGTCCGCAAAATCGGCGCAAGACGTGTATTTTTAATTGGAAACACCAAACTAAAAGCATCGATAAATCTCTATAAAAAACACGGATTCAGAGAGATACCGATTGCCGGAAATTCATACGAGCGTTGCGACATTATGATGGAAAAGACATTCTGTATCAGGAAGATACAACCACAAGACCAAAACGTAGTTGCACAAATTGTCAGAAATGCTTTTATAGAATTTTCTGCACCTCTCAAAAATACTGTTTACGACGATTCGCGCACATTCACTATCTATGACACAGTAAATAATTCAGTATCAGATTATTATGTGTACATTGAAGACGATGTGCTACTTGGTGGTTGTGGTTTTTATCCCACCGAAGGTCTTCCGAATGGTTATGCAGAGGTAATTAAATTCTATTTGCGACAAGAATCTCGTGGCAAAGGTATTGGCGGAATACTTTTGAATACAATTATAAACGCCTCTAAATCAAAAGGATACAGTCATCTGTATATTGAATCATTCCCTGAATTTTCGTCAGCGGTGGCGATGTATCAAAAATATGGATTCAGTATTATACCGCATCGTCTTGGCAATTCGGGACATACGGCGACAAGTATTTTTATGGTCAAAGATTTGGCGCAAGTTTAAATCAAAGACCGAAACAATTATTTTGACATCATTTATCCAAATAAAACAATTATGAAAAAGATAAAACCGACATTCAAAGAAAATGTTTCAGAAACGCTCCTGATTCCTTTGTATATGCGTGCAAAGGAGGCTGAGGAGAAGAATCCGATTATTGTGGACGAAGTTTCGCAAAAAATTCTCGCGAAAATCGACTACAATTTCAACAAGTTTTCTGCGGATAAGCGATGTCAATTTTGTATTTCGGTGCGCACCAAGTATTTCGACGAAATTCTCAGAAATTTTGTTGCCAAATACGACGATGCTGTTGTGGTGCTTTTGGCGTGCGGACTCGACCCAAGGATTGAGCGCACCAACGTTGGCAAGCCGTTCAGTTCGTACCTTTTGGACTTTGCTGACGTGATTGATTTTCGCCGCAATATTTTGCCGGAAAGTGTTAGCAATCAGTACATTATCGGCGACATCACCAATCGCGAATGGATTGATACCATCAAGGCGCAGCATCCCAACGGTCATTTCCTGTTCATTATGGAAGGCGTGGCGATGTATCTCACAGAAAATCAGATAAAAAGGATTTTCGAGAACATCGACAACAATTTCCCAAATGCCGAAATCCACATTGAGCGAATCAGCAAGAATTTCAGTCAACGCACTGAAACTCAGCAAAGTGTCAGTGCAACCAATGCAACTTTTGCGTGGGGTTGCGACAATCCTTTGGAGATTGAGGATTGGGGCTTGAAGTTGAAATTTCAATCCGAGTTCTACTACTTTTCGCAGCACTTTTCGCAAATGTATAAACGCCTCGGTATCAAGGCGTTTATACTGAAATATCTGTCCAAATACCGTCGTTCGATAGGTATTTGGAGTTATCGGAAGGCGGGATGATGGAATATTTGTTTATTTTGCGCAAAATCATTACATTTGCCGAAACAAATGAAACCGATTATGCTTCAAAAAGATAAGAAAGAATTCAACTACCGTGGTTTTCTCGGTAGTTCGTTAGGTTGATAATTGACGATAATCTTTTTCTCTGCGGTCATTCGTTCAAGGATATGGGCAAAAAACTCACGGCAATAATTCTGATGGAAACCAAGCCGGATGTGGTGATTGGGGCGGTGAAGTGAGGACTTATCAAAAAAAAGGCAGAGGATTTCCCCTGCCTTTTTTCATTTTTTTTCTTTTTATCACAAAAAAATCCTTTCATAAAAAAATAATTTGTAAATTTGCCCCTGCGAAGTCCGCCGTTGGGCGGGCGGAAGTATGTTTATAAACAAAGGCGTTTATTTACGCTTTGTTACTGACGAATTGAAACTTCGAACACTTCAATTACTCCCTGTCAGAAACTTAGCAGCGATAGATGCCCATTGGGTTATGTATATTACTACGGCATACCGAAGGTGTGTCCGTATGTATTTGCATACGCGTGGGTCTTCGTTGCTCGTTTCGACAGGGAAGGGCAAGTTCGAAGCCCTCAATTCGTGGAACGGGCATAATAAGGTTCCACGCCTTTTTTATATTGTAGAACGTCTGTCGGAGCCTCAGACATTCATAACCCAATTATGAAACTGACTGTTGACGACATACGCAAAATGATTCAGGACGAACTTGACCGTCAAAGGCTCAACCCTGCGAACCTTACAGAATTGCTTCATACCTGCCGTTCCAATTGTTATAAGATTGTCAACGAGAAGAAATTCAACGATTTGTTTTTGCTTATCAACCTGTCAATAGCCATCAAACATAATTTTTTGCAAGACCTCGCCGATATTGTCAACGCAGAAATATCCACAAATTTGGGACAAAAAGTCCACTAATCGGGGACAGTATATTTTTGTGGGGTCGGAGATTTTGGGTAAATTTGGGGTGTCAGAGTTAACATAATAACATTATGATTTTTCGATGACAGAAAAGCATGTTGAACTAAGTAAATAATCAAAAATGGGCATTCTTAATTCCAACGACTATAAACGTGGCTACGACGATGGCTACAATGATGCTTTAAAAGGCAAAGACCCTAACTATATAAAAGCAGGTGCATCATTGAAATTTGCTATTCACGGCGATAAGGCTTTTGATACTTATGTCGAAGGCTATAAAGAAGGTTATCGAATCGGCAGCAGAGATAGAGTGAGGAATAGTTAACATTCACAACACTACGAGAATATGCTAAAAAACAAGAAGATATTAAAAGGGTTAAACCAAGACGAGTACGAACACCCGTTTGATAAGAAGGCGTTGGACACATTGGAGTCAACACCTGGCTTGAATGTGATAGGAAGTTTTATCACAAAGCACACTATTGAAAGGGTTTGTATGGTACAATATACAGGAAGTTATCTTAAAATAACAAAAGACAACTACCCAAAGATATACGAATACTTGGATTATGCAGCCCAAATTCTTGATTTAGAGCGTAAACCCGAATTGTATATGCAATGGGGATATAATATAAATGCGTTTACGATAGGTTCAGAAAATCCTATTATCGTGTTGAATTCTGGTCTTGTTGACTTATGTACCGAAGATGAAATACTATTCATAATAGGGCATGAATGTGGACATATAAAAAGCAATCACATGCTTTACCACA
>JAGCDD010000044.1 GCA_017651345.1 Bacteroidales bacterium
ACGCCGCAAGGCCTCGCCAACAATATGTATGCGCGAAAGGCAGGACGACAAGTAACGGGCGAGGAGTTGTTTAAATGAAGACTTTTACCTTTATTCCGCTACGAAACAGTTTTTTTGAAGTTCATAGCGGAATAAAGGCGATTTTCTACCAAATTTAACTTCCGTTAACAAAAATAATTATTACCTTTGGCGCATAAAAATGATAAGATTATGTGCATAGTAATTGGAAGGAAACAGGAAATTGCGGAACTCAACCGCCGCTTAAAAAGCAACCGCGCCGAATTTATCGCGGTTTACGGTAGGCGGAGGGTCGGGAAAACTTTTTTAATTAACGAAGTTTTCCGCGATAATATGGTCTTCAAACATACGGGGCTGTCGCCTTACGACAAGAAAAAACGTATGACGATGAAAGACCAACTCCAAAACTTTTATTTTTCGCTGGTGCGCCACGGAATGGACGGCATCGAACCGCCTAAAACGTGGATGGAGGCTTTTTTTCTCTTGGAACAATACCTTACGCGCATCGACAACGGCTCTCGGCAGGTGGTCTTCATCGACGAATTGCCTTGGATGGACACCGCTCGGTCGGGATTCCTGACGGCTTTGGAGGCATTTTGGAACGGTTGGGGCAACGCTAGGCACAACCTCTGCCTTGTTGTATGTGGCAGCGCGTCGTCGTGGATTATAGACAATCTTATCAACAACAAGGGTGGTCTGTATGGCCGTCTGACTTTGGAAATGAAACTTCATCCATTCACCCTTGGCGAAAGCGAAGAGTTTTTCAACAGCCGTGGAATCAAAATGTCGCGTTACAACATCACACAGGCTTATATGATTCTGGGCGGCATACCTTTTTATTTAGACTATTTTAATCCGGCTTATAGCCTTGCACAAAACGTTGATGCTCTGTTTTTTACCCGAACAGCAAAACTCGATGACGAATTTGAGAGTCTGTTCAGTTCCATATTCGACAATGCTGAAAAATGTATGGAAATCGTCCGCACACTCGGCAAACGTCATTCGGGTTTCACTCGCGACGAAATTGCAAAAATGACGGAATCAGAACCCAATGGCGATTTCTCAAAAGTTTTGAAAGCACTCGAAGAAAGTGGTTTTATAACGCGGTACATTCCATACGGCGGCAGCAAACGCGAGACGATGTACAAATTAACTGACAATTTCTGTTGGTTTTGGCTGCACTTCAAGGAAAACGGCGACATCCGTCAAACCGACTATTGGCAAAATCATCTCAACGAATCAGAAATTTCGTCGTGGCGAGGAATTGCCTTTGAGGAAATCTGTCTGCAACACATCCATCAGATTAAGAGTGCATTGCAGATTGCGGGCGTGTCGTCCTCAGAATCGTCGCTCATCGTAAAAGACAATCAAAACGCCGGTATGCAAATCGACCTTCTCATCGACCGCGCCGACGACGTTGTTAATGTCTGCGAAATCAAATACAGCAAATCTCCTTACACCGTAACGAAAGATTATGCTACAAAACTTTACAGTCGTGTCGCCGCCCTCGAAGAAGCCAATCCTTCAAAAACATTCCATCTGACCTACATCGGCATCAGTCCGCTTGTGAAAAACGAATATGCAGAGGTGTTTCAATCGGTGGTAACCGGCGAAGAGTTGTTTAAGTGAAAAAAGGTTCGCTTCTGCGATACAACAGATCAAAATATTGACTTATATTTGCAGAAAGAATCCATCACTTTATTCCCCCCTTATCCAATGCTTTCCTATATTCCTTGGCATTCTGCAAATGCTGTGCATACGTCTTGGCGAAACTATGTTTGCCGCTGAAATCTGCCTTGGCGCACATATAGATGTAGTCGTTGTGGTCATAATCGAGGACAGCGTCGAGGGCGGTCTTTTCGGGGAAAGTGATGGGCGACGGCGGCAGTCCAGTGTGCTTGTAAGTGTTGTAAGGCGAATCTACCTCCAACATCGACCGCAAAGACAAGACCATCACCGTCTGCGAAATGAAATACAGTTACCAAAACCAGCAAAACAATCGTCCACGCCTTCATCACGCCGCAAGGCCTCGCCAACAATATGTATGCGCGAAAGGCAGGACGACAAGTAACGGGCGAGGAGTTGTTTAAATGAAGTTTACATTTTCCGCAACGAAACCATTTTTTCGCAAGTCATAGCGGAATAAATATTATTACGGAAGATTCCAAGTAGAAAAAGGTGAAAAAAATTTGTATGGTAATCTGCAAAAACATATATTTGCGTGTTGATAAAAGCAAACAAAATGAACACAATAATCCTGTTTTGGAAACCTGAAATTTCGAGCATTAAATTTGAGGACTTCCAAGAGTGCATACAAAACGCCGAAATCGACACAATGAATTGGAGCGTTTGGGAACACGAAAAAGCCAAAAAGGGAGACCGTTTTTTCCTCGTTAAGTGTGGCAACACAAAGAATAACGGAATCTGTATGAGCGGCTATTTTGTGTCGGATCCTTGGCAAGGGGAAGATTGGTCGGGCAAGGGACGCGAGGTCTATTATATGGATATGTCAATAGACGTTGCCATCAATCCTCAGTTTTTCCCTATACTGCCAACAACGGATTTGCAATCGGCAATACCAGATTTTGATTGGACAGGCGGACATTCGGGCAGGATTCTGCCCACACGGGAGGCAAGTCTTTTGGAAGAAATATGGGATTATTTCTTGGAAAAACATAGTTTCATCTTTGAACCTCAATCATACCGAAAATTATGAACAACACACCCGACATAACACCCGAAAACCGAATGTTGCGGTTGGAATACGACGAATTGAAAAAGAAATTCGCCTCGCTAACCCTGACATTTGAAGAAATGGTACAGGAGCAAAGTCCAAGGCTTAGCGCAATGTATCTCAAATTGTTAGGCAACAAGCGGTATGAAATTCTCAACGTTCAAGTGGAAATCAAGACGCTCGAAATGCGCAAACAACTCCTCCAAAGTTACATCAACCGCAACCAAACACCTGATTTAAAAGCAATTGCGCAAAAAGTAGATGCTGTTGTCAATGAATATAACCAAATACTTGCCGAGGAGGCGCAGAAACTGAAAGATGCCAAAGACATACTCGAAGCACCGGTTTTGAGCGAAAAAGAAACCGCCGAAATCAGGACACTTTACCGTATGTTGGTCAAACACTTGCACCCCGACACCAATCCCGACCAAAGCGACAAAGACAAAGATTTGTTTATTGTGGTTCAAAACGCTTATCAACACAGAGACATCGCAAAACTACAAGAAATTTGCCTTGCGTTAGACACAGGAAAACTCACAGGAACAAGCATCAACATCGGCAGCATCAAGGAATACATCGACAAACTGAAACCCAAAGTGGCAGCGTTGGAACAGAAAATCGCCGACCTTGGAAAAATGTTCCCTTTCACAATCAAAGACAATTTGCTCGATGACAATTGGATAAAGCAAGAACAGCAAAAAGATGAAGAAACGCTGCAACAACTAAAAGAAAAACGCGACCATCTTGCCAAAATAGTTGAAATGATGGAACTTTACAAATCCAAACAATTATGAATACAAGTATCGTAAAACTTTCGCCGGAATTATTGGCACTTGTCGGCACGGGCAACGCTAACAGCCTGATGCCTTTTAGCCGCGAGATTTTTCTATTGGACATAATTGTGGCGGGCACTACATATTGCGAAAAAATCCACGACATCGAACCCGAATTGAAGCCCGCAACGGTTTTGCGTATGATTCGTCAGCCGAACAACAAGCACGACGAACTTGCCATTGCCATTTATCACAATGATTTGCAAATCGGATGGGTTCCTCAACAGTTGAACGCCGTCATCAGTCGCCTTATGGATGCCGGCAAAGAATTTTTCTGCCGCATAGAATCCGTGGAGGACGTTGGCTCGTGGGTAAAAATCAATGCAAAGATTTATATGGTGGAATAACAAATTGAACAAATTAGCACAACTCGAAACTCGGCGGAATCTGCCAAAAAAACACACATTCCGCCGAGTATCGTTTTTTATGCTTTTATTAAATCGTTGATTGTTAAGAAGTTAGTTATTTCGTTGGTATATTGATTTTCGGGGGTGTTTGTAAAAGTAATGAGAGTAAGATGCACGGATTTTTGCGTCTTGGTAATGGCTCTGAAACTCTCCCTTTGGTTGAGCAAATTGTCCTCGAAGGCGGCATCGGCAGAAAACTTGGTCTTGTAAAACTTCATCTCACACAGATTCACAACACCATCGCTGCGGTCTATCACCATATCTATCTGCGCATCGTCGCTGCGCCACGGAAACACCGAACACGTTACACCCGAAATGCCCAAAGCACGTTTTATCTGTTCCAAATGCGCAAAACAAACACGCTCAAACGCAAGTCCACTCCACGCCGCATACTGCACTGTGGACTGACAACGCGTCCAAAAATTTGGCGAGGTGTCAGTATTGTCGGCGACAAACTGAAAATAAAACAGCGTGAAAAAATCCACAAGTTGGTACAACGAATTTTTGACGCTTGCGCCGATTTGATTGTAACGCCTTATGAATCCGCAATATTCGAGGTCGGTAAGGATTTTGGACAAATTACCGTTGTCAGGGATGTTTGCGATAGCGATAATTTCGTCGCGAGTAAGTCCACAACGCTTGGTGCCGAGCGTTTTTATGACATTGACGTATGGTTCGGGATTGCGAAACAGTGAATAATAAAGTTCCTGAAATTCAGTGTTTAATGCGCCATCAGGATCAAAAAACATACTATTGATATTTTGCGACGCGCTCTTGCTTTTTTTCATAAACGACAAATAAAAT
>JAGCDD010000045.1 GCA_017651345.1 Bacteroidales bacterium
CCTGCAATTTCTTTGGCATACTTAACAGGAATTTTACCCGTAATTAAGATAATGGATCAAACAAAACTCAACAATGTTTGGGAATACACAATTCATGACGCTTACAATCTTTCTGAATACGTGGGCTTTACAGACGAGGAGGTAAAACCGCTCTGCGAAAAATACGGAGTTGACTTTACCGAATGTAAACGCGAATACAACGGATACAAACAAAATGGTTTTGAAATTTACAATCCCGAATCGGTAGTTAAATGTATGCAGACCAAAAGCATCGAAAGTTTTTGGAGCAAAACATCTACATATCAAGTAATTACCGACCGTCTGAAAGAAAATTACAAGGGCATAAAAGACGACGTTGTACGTATGATTGCGGGCGAAAGCGTGAAGGTGGACACGGGTATGTACCTCAATACAATGACCGATTTTGTGGTGAAAGACGATGTGCTCACTTACCTTATACACCTCGGCTATTTGGCTTATAATAAGGACGATAAAACCTGCCGGATACCCAACAAGGAGGTAGAAAAAGAATGGTTCCGTGCGGTATCGATTCTGAAAAATTATTCCGTAACTGACAAGATTATCAAATCGTCGGAAGAACTTCTGAATCAAACACTTCTGAAAAACTGCCGCGCCGTAGAAAAGGCACTTGACAAAAGCCATATACACGTCGCATCCAACCGCAGTTACAACAACGAGGACGCTTTGATGTCGGCGATATATTTGGCGTACATTTATGCCAAAAACGAATACACCGTCATCAAGGAAATGACCACCGGCAAAGGTTTCGCCGACGTAGTTTTCATTCCATTCTACCCCGGCAAACCGGCAATGATTATCGAACTCAAACGCAACGGCTCAACCGAAAGCGCATTATCCCAAATCCAAGCCAAAGAATACTACGACAGTTTGGAGCATTACCAAGGCAATCTCCTTTTCGTCGGCATCAACTACGACGAAAAATCAAAGAAGCACCAATGCGAAATATTGGAGTTTGAGAAGGAGTAAGCAATTGGTATTCTGCATATTATAGTGAAAATGGACAAATTTAAAGTAATACTTTAAATTTGTCCATTTTTGACATAATACCCTGATTTTCAATATATTATTTTATTTTACAATTGGCTATCTCGGTGATTTATATGTATTTGACAAACCCTCCAACTTCTTGATGAATTGGACGTTGTTGACTTGAAGGTCGGTAAATGTATCGTCGGTAACATCAACGTACAATCCTTGATACCAAGAATACTGCGAAAAATATTCATTAAGATCTTTTGCCGCAAAAATATAATTAGTTTTTGCAAAGAAATAGTTGCGCAGAATCTTCAAATCGTCCTTGTTCCAACCCTCGAAATCCTTTTCTGTATAGTCGCGAGTTGTGCCGATAACCCAAAGACGCTCGAATTTATCTTCAAATAATTCAGCATCGGTTTCTTCGATAATTGCTGCGTCATCTATTTCACCATTATTATTGGAATTGACGACAAATTTTGTAATAACAAAAAGACAAACGAATCCAACCACCATTCCACAAAGTATCAGCAAGGGGATCCTTAATTTGCTGTTTTTTACTTTGGCAAATAGCGATTTAAATGTGTTACCTTTTGTGGTGTTTTTGCATTCACCATTCAAAACCTTTGCTTTTTCAGCGGTGAACTCGTCTGCCGACAAGACACCACTTTCATAAAGTTTTTGCAACTGCAAAAGTTGATTAACTTGTTCTTGCGTCATTGTTATTGGACGTTTTCAAAATTTAAAACTTCTTCCGGACTGAATTGATAAGTTTTCCAACCGTCCGATGTAGGAAAACAAATTTCAAAGTCCTTGGACTTCAAAAGAGATTTTTTAAAGTCCTGAACATAAGTATATAAGTTCCTGATTTTTGCGCAATCAACGCCATTTTCCACGATTACATATTCTATCGCACGAGATTTATCGAATTTGACTTGAATTGAACTTTTACCCCTAAAAAGTCCGCTATTCAAATGAAGTTTGTCGCAATAGAAATTAATCTCATTGCCACGCATTCCATTTACGAGGTAGTCAAGAACTTGTATGGTCAGACTATCATCTTCACTTTTCAATGTAGCAATGATTGTTTGCTTCGGGTCATTCCTTTTCTCATAAACCCATCTACGAGAATTGACATTTGTGTTCAGAGAATCTTCTATTGCTTGTCTTTTTTCTTCTTCTTTGGCAATAGAATCCCTTTTGTCGTTCCTCGACTTAACAATAGAGTCTGCCATTCTTTTGGCGTGTTCAATCGAATCGCGAACCTCGCTTTTTGCCTTCTCAACCATTGCTTGCTGTTCCTGCGCTGAGGGACCACAACTTACTGCAAAACAAATTGCAGCAAAAATAATAATAATACTATTATTCATCATATTCTTTTACTTTATCCCAAATTATACCAATAGCCTTTTGCCTAATATCATTTTCAATTTTAGCCGAAGTCGAAAAACACGCTTCTTTTAGAGGTTTTATGCCTTCCCTAACCAAAAGCCACATTTCTCTCATTTCCTCGCTACCAAGCCCTAACCCTCCACAATAGTTTTCATTAAAGTGGTTTTGAGCAAATAGGAGTCCGTAAATGATTGATGTTGCCCTCGACTGTTTTGCATCCGATTGATTAATATCTTCCAAAGTTGCCGCTCTTTGTAATCCTTGTGATAGATTATCAAAATCATAACAATCGTGGCTTAGAACAGACAGGTATGCAATTGACATTTCTGTAGCAAGGTTTAAATCTTCATTTACACGGTTGTCAACTAATTCTACACATTCTCGTCCTGCAAACTCTATATGTTTACCATTCATACACAGTGCATTTACAACTGCATATTTAACATCGGCTGGATTCGTGCTATTCAGCAAGTATGTAGTAATGTCCATAGTGATTTTACCATTAGATAAACTTGCTTTTTTTACAATTGGCACATCCAAATATGCTTTGTAAAAAGGCATATCTATCAAAATCTGATGTTGTGCAATTACAGAAATTACACTTGAGATCAGCACCAATGTTAAAATCAGTTTCTTCATCATATTCGTCATTTTTTTGTTATTTTTCAATAGTTTCTGCAACTACATCAAGATTAACGCTTATTCCACGCCAAACATACGGATTCTCAAATACAAGATAATACGTTCCGCTGATGTATTGTTTTTCTTCCACCTTGCCTTCTGTAAGATGGGTGATTTTTGTGCAAAGTCGCCTTTCGTATTGGTCTTCCAAATATACATTGCAGTCCACCGAGCCTTTGGGCTGAATAATTTGTTCAAGGACATCACTTGCCAAACCTTTGGTTGGGTCAAAGAATTTGAGCAACGCAGGGAAGAAATTCAACGCAGCATTGTTGCCCGATTTTTCCACGCAATTGAAAGAAAAATACCAAGCCACCGTATTTTCAGGCAGGTCAATTCGCATTTTTGTAATGTTGTCGTTTGC
>JAGCDD010000046.1 GCA_017651345.1 Bacteroidales bacterium
CCGCACTTCTGTGCGACACATACGAGGGCTTCCTTTGCCGATAGGTAGGGGAAGCCCTTAGCTTTTTTATATTCAATCAAAAAAAATAATCAGCACTGCGGATACGTCGCCTCTTGTTTAGGCGGATGCACAAATATCAGACTGACCACAGGCGGAAAATTCAATTCCGACAATCCGCTTTGCGTATATGCAAATTGTAGTTCTTTTAATAAACAATTATTATGATTAACAAATTTTTTTCAATCTTTGTCGTGTTGATGTTCTCCGCATTCACGGTATCAGCTCAAACTCAATCCACAATCACGATTGACGGCACGGAATACACCTTGTACACAGGTTTTACCGCAACGTCTGGAACAAATGGAGTTGTCGACGACTACAGTTATCCCAATATGGTGGACGGTAATACAAGTACAACAAGTACAACTAAATACTGGTTTGTCGGAAACAACTTTTTGTTTGTTGAGTTCTTCTCTGGTATACCTATAATTCCTAAGGGGTATGTCTACAACACATATGATACATATACAAGAAGTAAAGCAAAAACTTTAGTATTAAAAGCAAAGATTGACCCTGAAGACGAATGGACTGTTATTGCGTCGCATTCGGGGTCACGTATACCTGTTACTGGAAAAGAATACAGTTCTGCTTGCAGTAATGATGATAATTTGCCTTACAAGTATTTCCGTTTGGAAGTTTCAGATAATGAAGATGGTGATTATAGATTGACAGAAATCCGTCTTTATGGAAGCAAAGATACGTACACTCTTTTGACACAGAAGGCATCTACGTGTCAAAAGTCCGGCATCAAACAGAATTGCTACTATCGAAATGACGGTAAGTTTTTTGCTGACAATAGTGGCAATCACGAACTTCAATCTTCCGAAGTCTTTGACCCGAAGATAGACCATTCACCTCAGCACCATCCTGAAACCGACTATACCATAGAGTATTGGCAATGTACTATGTGCAACAAGTATTTCAGTGACGCCAATTGTAACCATCATGTTTCGTATCAAGAATTGGTAAAGTCTTTTTTTGGCACACTGACCGAAGATCCTGACGGGCAAAGTAGTCATTATACTCTTCAAAGCAAAACATACACACTGACAGATAATGTCAACACCTCTGGGTATATTTATGTCCCCGCAGGAGTAACGGCAACTATCGACCTAAACGGGTACACAATTGACAGGAAATTGACTTCAGCCGTGCATAATGGTATGGTAATAAAAGTGGCTGGCAATCTTACTATTAAAGATAACGGCACGGAAGGCACTATCAAAGGCGGCTATGATGAAATAGGCAACCCCATCTCCTGTGTTGAGGTTCAAGATAATGCTTCATTAACTATACAAGGTGGCATGTTTGTAGGACGTTACGATAAATCATCTGCGGTTTATTCGCGAGGTTCGGTCAACATAACAGGCGGTAAAATTACAAATGATAATATCGGAGTAAATGCAGATGCTGGAAGTTTTGCCATAACGGGCGGCGAAATTAGCGGCAATAGTGACGGTGTAAAAGCAAGGGCTCGATGCGCAATTACTATATCCGGTAATCCGGTTATATCCGGCAATACTCAATACAATTTAGCACTTCTTGAGGCTGAAAGCCGTATAACTATTAACGGAAAATTGACAGAAGATGCTAAAATAGGCATTGCATTTCCTAAGATTGTAAAAAGAGAATGTCCGATAACATTTACAAGCGGTTATGGAACATACCATCAAAAAGAGCCATTCAACACCTACTTTTCGCTTGACCATAATGAAATTGGTATTGAAAAAGTTCCAATTGTGGTTCGATGGAATGATACGAAAACGGATTTTGCTTTATATACCATACCTCTGTCATTGGAGTATAACTTCATCACCGTTGCAGACATCCCCGACCAACCCTTCACTGGGGCAGAGATTGAACCTGAAATAACAATCAAAGACGGCGAGGCTACCCTCGTCAAAGGTACGGATTACACCGTTGAATATTCTGACAACACTAATACTGGTACAGCCACGGCAACAATCGCCGGCATAGGTAATTACATCGGTGAAAGAAAGGTTTCGTTCTCTATCGTTCCCAAAGTTACCACCCTCGGCGCGCTCACCCTCACAGAATACGGCAACCGCACCACCGCCGAAATCCAAGGCGATTTTACCAATACCACCTCCGAAGACAAACCGTTGGAAATATCAAAATCCATCCCCGTTGACAAAGTAATTTTCAAACGCTCATTCTCCCAAGGAATCCCTGCCACCATAATGCTGCCGTTTGGTTTTACCCCAGATAATGATAATATTGGCTCTTTCTACACGCTTGAAAGTGTAGAATGCAAAAACGGTGAATGGATAGCCACAATGTCTAACCCAGTAACCTATGTAACTGCCAACACACCGTATATCTTTAAAGCCGCGAAGAATTTAACAGAATTATCGTTTGAAGATGAAGTTGGAATTACACTCCAACCCACCTCAGATATTAAGGAAAACCCCAACGGCGATTGGACACTCCATGGCGTTTATGCATATACACTTTTGTATGGCAACGATCAAATCAATTACGGTTTTGCTGGTAGGGAAGCTGACGGAATCAAAGTCGGCGACTTTATCCGTGCCGGGAAAGGCGTTTGGGCAGACCCGATGCGTTGTTACCTTACATACAAAGACGGCGAACTAACAACCAAAGCCGCCACCGTTCTTCCCGACCGCATCCGCGTAGTTTTCCCCGACGAGGTGGAGAGCGAACCCTCTGACACTGAAATCATCACCCCGGTAACAGAAACTGTCAAAGAATCCGTCGTAAAAGTTTGGTCGTTTGACGGCACGTTATATATTGAGGCACAGCCCGATATGGATTACACTATTGTAGACCTCTCTGGCAGAATCCTCAAAAAAGGCGTTACACATTCCTCCCGCGAGGAGGTAACTCTCAATGCCAAAGGTATATTAATAGTGAAAATTGGTGATAAATCATTCAAAATTAAATAAAAATGGAAACATCAAAAATAAAAAAAACATACCAAAAACCTGAAATTCAGGTAATAGACATCAATTTTGAATCATCATTATTGGTAACAAGTGGAAAACCACCTGAACCCCAAAATATACCTATTGGTTAGCCGTTTAGAAGACGGTATATCATTAACCCCGGACATCAAGCCGCTCAGCGGCGATGATGTCCGGGGTTTTTCATGCTGACGGTGCGGCACGTGCCGTATCGGAGCGTAGACGAGGTACGCACCCTACGTTAATAATGAAACGAACTTCCTGTTAAAAATTCTCTCAAAATTGATGTTGGAGGTATCTCATCGTCAGGTATTTCGCGGAAATACGAGAGAAATTTGAGCAATCGTTGTGCCTCGCTGTATTCCGGCGTAGTTTCGTTCACCCCACGCAACACCGGCGTAGCGTAACGTTTGATAACACCAAGTTCGTAAGGAAGAGCCGAGTTGAACATTACATCAGCCTCCTCTTGAAACGGGAAAATATTTTTATCCTCGCCTCTGCGCACCGACGGCCAACGTTTTATGGTTTCCTCTGCGCTGTAATGGCGGTAGCGGAAGTCGCGTATTATGCGGCGCAGCAGACGGTTGTCTGTTGTGGGTATACGGTTGTGACTATCGATTGCCACCTGTGTGAGTGCCGAAACGTAGATTTTGTATTTGTTTTCGGCGGGAATTTTCTCGCTCAGTTTTGGATTAAGGGCGTGAATACCTTCCACCACAAACACAGTGTCGGCGCTGGCAGTCATTTTGTCGCCCTTGTATTCGCGTTGTCCTGTGTGAAAATTGAATGTGGGCATTTCCACCTCTTTGCCTTCCATCATAGCAACCATATCGTTGTTAAACTGCGCATAATCCAACGCTTCCAACGCTTCAAAATCGTATTCGCCGTTTTCGTCTTTGGGAGTATCCTCACGGTTTACAAAATAGTTGTCGAGCGAAATCTGCACGGGTTTAAGTCCGCAAACGCCGAGTTGCACGCACAAACGTTTCGAGAAAGTTGTTTTTCCCGACGACGACGGTCCTGCTATCAGCACCAATTTTGTATTTTGTTTTTGCTTGATGGTTTCGGCAATTTCGGCAATTTTTTTCTCTTGTAGAGCCTCGCCAAGTTTGATAATAAGTCCGCAATCACCTGAATCAACAGATTTGTTGATGCTATCTATTGTATTAATCTTTAATAGTTTAACCCATTGCTTATTTTCGCGGAATACCTCAAAAAGTTTTTCCTGCATTTCAAGCGGAGCAATCTCCATCTTTTCGTAATTGGTGGGATGCTGCAAGAGCACTCCGTCGTAGTATGGAATAAGGTCAAATGTGGTAATGCTTCCTGTGGATGGTGCAAGGTATCCATAAAAATAGTCGCAGGCATTTTCCAAAAAGTACATCGACGAGTAGAGACGTGCGCGTTTTTTAAATAGGTCAACACGTTCGTTCAAACCCATTTTGCTGTAAATCTCAGCCACCTTGCTCGACAAAATTTCGCGGCGTTCAAACGGAAGGTTGTTTTGAACGATTATCTTCATCCGCTCTTTTATGTCGCTGATTTGCTGAGCGGTAGGCTTGTAATCGTCGCCGTTTTTGGTTTTGAGTTCGCAGTAGATACCCTTGCTGATAGAGTGTTCGATATTAACATTCAGTTCGGGCAGGATATCAGCCACGGCCTTAATAAAAATAAATTTTAGCGAGCGGCGGTATAGCCTTTGACCATCGGGGTCGAGAATATCAAAAAATTCCACCACTTTGGGCTTGAACACATTGTAGTTCAACTCTTTGATTTTGTTGTTGACCTTTGCGCCAAGAATCGGGCGTTTAAGAATTATTTTTTGGTCTTCGGCAATTTCGGCAAGAGTGATGCCAATGTCGTATAATTTGGTAATGCCTGTATTTCGGCAGATTATCTCAATTTTTTTGTTTAAAATCATATTGTCTCTTTTTTGTTGTTAATAAAAATGTATACGTTTTAAAAGCGTTTCGGTTTACCATATCGGCAATTCTGTTTCAACTTTTTTGCAAATCTATTTACTATATATATATAGTGTATGTTTTAAAACAAAGTTTTTCTTATTACTTCATTATTTTGAGTTTTTTATATTTTCAAATGCCCATTCCAATTTATTCCCTTAAACATTTTCTCAATTTATGAAATCGATTATCATTCATCTGATAATTTTACTATATCATACTATATTATTCTCTTACCTTTTCTTTCTATTTTATGCTCAATCTAGTCTATTTTCAATCATTTTATTGTTAATATGTAATATTTAACAATTATTTAACGTAAAATATTTGCATTTTATTGAAACATCTCATATCTTTGTATCGTAATTAATAACAAAACAACAACAAACTTTATTTAATAACTAAAATTTTAAGAAAATGAGACGATTGAAATTAAAACTTGCGTTTAACAAAGAAACAGAAATTGAACAGCGTAAATCGAAACTTTTACTTTGGCTTTCGGTATTATTCCGTGGCGAAAACGCAAAAATTGTAGAAGAAGAGCATTTTGACACAATGAGTTATATTGTAGCATTAAATTCTGATTCTGATTGTTAGTTTGTAGGCATATAGCCTAATGTGATGTGCTATTGTTAAGAGGCGGATGTTGAGAGGACATCCGCCTTTTTTTTTGTCTTTGTTTTTACATAAATCTCTGTAAACTAATTATTTTTTTTGGAAATTAACATTTTTTTGCATTTATTTCTAATTATTTATAAATTATTATTAATCACTAATAAATATCATAATATCAGTTAGTTAGAAATTTCTTTGTTTACTTTGTTTGTTGTAATCTGAAAATATTTAATAAAAAAATAAAAAAAAA
>JAGCDD010000047.1 GCA_017651345.1 Bacteroidales bacterium
AGCCGGAGGTGTCAACGTCATCGACCTTGCCAACCGCTATTCGTGCGCCTTTATCGAAACCCAAGACATCGGTATAAAGCACAGCGACGGCACTTTTGAGATTCTTGGACGTTTTGACGCGTCGGATATCAGAGGATGCAGTTTGATGTACACAGCGCAATAGCATCGCTGCAACACTCAAAAAAAATGCGTTTTTTTAAATATTTTGAAAAAAAACACAAAAAAAACCTTGACAATTTATTTTTTTTAATATATTTGTGGAAATAAAAATAAATTAGAACTAAAACCTTTTAAAAACACAAAAGACAATGGGATTTTTCAAAAGATTATTCAGAATAGGCCAAGCCGAAGTTAACAGCACACTCGATGGCTTGGAGGATCCTATCAAAATGACAGAGCAAGGAATCCGTGATATGGAACAAGACCTTGACAAGAGCATCAAGGCACTCGCCGAAGTTAAAGCCACCTGCGTTCGCTCCAAAAACGAACTCGACAAAGCAAAACAATCGGCCAACGACTACGAAAACAAAGCTATGATGCTTTTGAAACGTGCCGAACAAGGAGCTATGTCGGGCGATGAAGCCGACCGTCTTGCAACAATGGCACTTCAGAAAAAAAGCGAAACCGTACAGAGCATTCCCACTCTGCAAGCCAATTACGACAAATATTGCGCAGCCGTTGCCAAACTCGAAGATTCGGTAAAAAAACTTCGCGACAACATTTCGAAATGGAAAAACGAAGCCAAGATGCTTAAAGCACGCGCCAAAGTTAGCGAGGCTACTGCCAACGTTAACAAGCAATTAGCCGGCATCGATAGTAGCGACACAATTGCAATGCTCGAACGCATGAAAGAGAAAGTTGACCAGCAAGAAGCACTTGCCGATTCGTACTTAGATATTGCCAACGCCGAAGTGGGTGCCGACAACGAAATCGACTCAGCACTCGAAAGCACAGGAGGCAGTCTCGAAGCATCAAGCGCACTTGCCGCTCTCAAAGCACGTATGAGCGCACAAAACGCTATTGAATCATCGGTAGAATCTTCAAAAGCAATTTCAGACGCTTCTGTTTCTGAATTAGACCAACTTAAACAAAAGATGGCAGAACCTCAGGCAGCTCAGCAAGCCGACGTAGCCGAAGCTCAACAGCAGGCAGACCAATCGGCGCTTTAATTCATAGCCCCAAAACCATAACGGTTGGCTCTTAATAGTATCAGTTTTACACTTTTACTATTTTGAGCCAACTTTTTTTGTTAAAAAATATTAATAATTGCCAATAATTAGTAATTTTGCCAAATAATTAACTGAAAAAACTAAAAACTATACCATGAAAAAAGTTGTTCTATTAGCAGCAGCAACCGCCATATTTTCAGCGGTAAATGCGCAAGTACCGACAACGCCGATAGGAATAACAATTCCCGAAGGCTACCAAACCACATCGTTTTACATATCAGGAAACGGTGAAAAAGCAATCGCAGGTTTCAAAAAAGACGAATCTGTAAAATTTCTCCTCTACGAAAAACAAGGCAGCAAATTTTCTAACGGCGAGGCTGTTCCTTTTCTCGATCAACTAATCGCCGACAAGAAAAACCCCACTACCCCATCGCTCAGCCACGACGGCACACGAATCTACTTTTCTGCCAAAAACGAAAAAGGCGACAACGACATTTTTTATTCCGACAAAGACAAAGGCAAATGGTCGGAGCCTGTAAACATGGGCGAAACCATCAACTCATCTGCCAACGAAACCTATCCATCAGTAAGTAGCGACGGACTTAGCATCTACTTTATTCGTCCTCAAAATGGTGCAAAAGACGACCGTTGCGGAACAATTTTCACATCTACCCGCACACCTTACGGCGAATGGAGCGAGGCTACAGCACTTGTAGAACCTCTCAACCTCGGCTGCGAAACCGCTCCTTACATAGCTCCCGACAACAAGACATTATACATGTCGTCGATGCGCGAAGGCGGCAAAGGCGGATTCGACATCTACTACGCCAACAAGGTGTCGCCGCTTTATTGGATTTTGCCCGTTGCGTTAGACACCATCAACACCTCTAACGATGAACTTTTCCCAGTTTACAACGCCGAAAGCAACAAATTGGCATATCTATTCCGCGACCCCAAAAACAAAAAAGTTGTAACATTTGCCGATGTTTCCATCTCGGGAAAACTTCTTCCGTCGGAAAACTGCCGTTACTATGGCAAAATCATCGATCAAGAAACCCAAAAACCGATGACCGCCAACATCGAAGTGAGTGACGCATTTTCGTCGGGCGTAATTGCAACATTTACAAACGATAACGAAACCGGAATCTACGATTTTGTTCTGCCAAAAGACAAACGAAACGTATTTCTTGATTATAGCGCAAAAAACTATTCGCATACTATTCTCGACAAAAATGTTACCCAAAAAGAAGAGAAAATTGATGCAAGTTTGTTTAAAAACGTTCAACTTACCCTCAACATCTACGACCAAGCAATGTTCGACCCCTTGGAAACCGACATTACTGTAAAAGTTGACGGACAAACCGAAAACATCAAACCCGAAAAATTGGATATTGGACGTTATAAAATGACACTTCCAATTGGCAAAAACTACAAAATCTACCTTACACAAGACCTCTACGAAGATTATGTAATGGATTTTGACCTTACCCGCAAAGTACAGTTTCAAGAATTTGAGCGCGATGCCGAATTGGTATCTATGAAAGAAAACCTCACATTCAATATTGAAGGTGTAAATGAGCCTATCGAAATTGAAATCACCAACCTTTCTACCAAAGACCACCACGTTACCACCGTTACCACCGACAAAAACGGTAAGGCAGTGATACCTGTGCGCAAAGGCGACAAATACGAAGTCAACATTATGCCAAAGGGTTACACATTTTATAATGAAACACTCGATTTGAGCAAAGAGAACAAACGTATAGTGCTTGCTAAACTCGAAAAACTTCAAGCCGATTCAAAAATGGAGCTCGAAAACATCACCTTTGCCACCAACAGTGCCGATATAGCCTCATCATCTTACGAAGAGTTGAACCGTCTTGTAGACCTTTTGAAACTCAACAACCAATTCAAGGTAGAAATTTCGGCACACACCGACGACAAAGGCGCCGATGCCTACAATATGAAACTATCCGACCGTCGTGCAAATTCGGTTGTTAACTACCTACGACTCAAAGGTATACCATCCAACCGACTTGTAGCTAAAGGTTACGGCAAAAGCAAACCCCTCGTTCCCAACACAAGCGACGAAAACCGCGCTAAAAACCGCCGTGTAGAATTCAAAATAATTGGTACCGACTTATAATCCGAATAATCATGAAAATAAAAAGCATAATTATAGTGTTGCTTGCATGTATTGCAGCACAATCAGTTTCGGCACAACGCCGCCTAAAATACAAAGACGTATTCGACGATATGCCAAACGTAAAACCCGAAATATCATACATGCGCTACGACGAACTCCGTCAGCAAGACCCCGAATTTACTAACACATATTTTCAAATGGGTTTGTTAGATTGGGCTTGGCTGCAAGACGAAGACCCGTTTGTTAACACTCAGAGAGTTAATCAATTAATCTACGACACAAAACTTTACCTCGGTGTTTGCGCAGGATACCTCAAACGCGACGACAAAGAAGTTAAGAAAAACAAGGTTTATTATTCTAATTACCCCATCATCTCTGACATGGAGCAACTTGATTTTCAAGACGTTGTAAACTATGTTAACAAAACCATCGATAAGGTAAAAGAATACGAAACCAACGTTAACCGTATCATAGGATTCTACACCAAGACAGTAGAAAAAAACAACAACTGCGTTGAGATTTTTAAAAACATTGTTGCCACTCAAAGCAATTACAAAAACCTTGTAATGACTGCCGACAAAAATATCAAAAAGCAGTTAAAAGAATTATCAGACAATTTCGACTCGGTAAATTATTATTTCAACGAGTATAAAACCGCTCTTGCCAATTATCCTATCAAACAGTATAATCAGCAATTAGAGGTAATTCCGATTTCTACCTACCGTTTAGACGGACTTACATCATCGGATTTTCTGCAACAAAAAGTTCCAATTTGGGACTATCGCACATGGGTTAAAGAAGTTACCGGCGTAATGGACGGCAATATTGCCGACGTTAAAAGTCAATCAATTGCATACGTTGCCAATATCCGTAGTGTAATAGCAGGTTACGAAAAATCAAAACAGCCCACCGACGCCATTGCAGAGTTTAAACCCAACAACAAACTCGTAAACCTCACCGAAAAATACGACTACAAATCGCTTATGTCGGCATGTATCAACTACGAAACCGCATTGGCAAGCTTCAAACTCGTTGCTCAAAAAACTAACAACCAACCCGCAGAATTAGCTTCATCTGCCGAACCTTACAGCAGCAAAGTGCTTTACTACTACGACCTTTATCAACACAAAGATAAGTGCGACAACATTCTCGACCTTATTAAAACCCGTACCGACAAACGCTCGGTCAACAAGCACAAAGTGTTTATCGATAGCCTCTACACATCTACCGACGATTTTTACAATAATTTTGAGCAAAGCCAACGCACCGAACTCAAAAACATCGAAAACGGCTATCTTGGCAACCTTACCACCTTTGCTGCCAACGAGTTTAATCCAGCTATTCAAGTACAGTGGCAAAAGGCAAACATATCGTTAGCAGTATACACAGGTACATTCGACGAGGCACAAGCCGGCAACTACTACACCTTGTACAACACCCGCGATGCATTTGGCAACCGCTATTCGTGTGGATTCCGCAAAACCACATCCACTGCCGCACAAGGATTTGTTGCTAAAATTGATTTAGAAGGCAAAGTACTTTGGCTCAGAAATATCACCAACTCGCCCGCAGGACAAAACTTTGTAGTAAGCGTTATTCCTGGCGACGGAGGCATCTACGTTACCACCACTGTAACATCCGACAATTCAGGCAATAAAACCCAAGTAGCCAAATACGACGAAACAGGTAAGCTATCTGCCAAAACCGACATTTCTTCGCCTTTAATTCCGATAGCTTCGGCATACGACGATGTTAATGAACAAGTTACAACCATTTTTAAAGGTTCTAAACTCAACACTGCCGCTGGTGAAGAAGATGTAGAAATTGCCACAGCCGACTTTGCAGCAAAATCTGCCACCAAAAAAGGTTCGTTCAAACTTGATGGCAATGTTTCGGGAATAACCCTCGCTTCGGGTAAAATTGTTGCTGTTTGCAACTATAAGGCACTCTCGTCAGAAACCGACAAAATAGACCTTAAATCCAGCGGAGACGTTGCCATTGTTACTGTTGACGACAAAATCATCGCATCGTCTTTGCGTAGCCAAGGACCTGTATATTCGGTATATCCTGCCAAAGTAAACGCTCAAACAATTTGCGTTCCCACAGTAAAAGGCAGTGCAAAAACAACACTTGCAAACACCGACAAAATAATCTACAACATAGCCGACATCAACGGAAATTTTGTTTACAGCAGCGAAAAATAACCGCTTGCTAACATACCAACATTAAAAAAAGATTTTTTGCAATGCAAAAAATCTTTTTTTTGTAAAGTTTTGCAAAATTTTTGTATCTTTGGAGTATCTAAGCGTTCGTGTTTTTTGGGCGCAATAAAACTTTTACAACGATGAAACGAACTGTAACACTTATAGTTGCATTAATACTAAGTATATGCTCTATCTCGGCGCAAACCATAAAGCATATAGGTACGCCATATATCAAAAACTTTTTTCCCGAAGATTACAATTCGAGCAAGCAAAATTGGTGCGCGGTACAAGACTTTCGCGGCATACTTTACGTGGCCAACACACAGGGAGTGCTTGAATACGACGGCGTTAATTGGCGGTCGATAAGCACATCAAAAAACTCATCGGCACTTGCACTTGCGCTGAGCAACGACAAACGTCGCGTATACGTGGGCGGCAACACCGACATTGGATATTTAAGTCCCGACAGCAGCGGCACAATGCAATACGTATCGCTTTTTGAACTTTTGCCCGAACGCTATCGCAATATCAAAGTATATGGAATCACTGTTACCGAAAACAACGAAGTGCTCTTTTGTGCATCGTCGCAATTGATGCTCTACGCCAACGACACCATCAAAGTGATCCCGCTTGCAGATGGCAGCACCAACGTATTTTCGTATATCACCAAACACAACGGTCGCGTATACGTAAATCAGTCAGACAAAGGATATTGCGAATTTATCAATCGCAAAGAAGAACCTATTATTGCATTAGAAGGCACTGATACAATACCCGACAACCAAGTAGTATCAATTCTTGGCGACAAAAACGGAGGAATGGTGCTCGCAACCAAAAAACTCGGCATTTCGATTTACAAAAACAACCGTTTGATACCACTTGATATACCTATTAACGCCGAACTCGTTCAATCAGACCTCTATTGCGCCACTCAACTAAAAGGTGGATATTACGCATTTGGCACACTCAAAAAAGGTATTATCATTACCGATAGCAATTTCAACGAAATCAACCGCTTTAATCAATCATTTGGATTGTGCAGCAATCAGATAATCAATCTTTACCAATCGCCCGAAGGTGGTTTGTGGGCACTCACCAACAACGGAATAGCCTACATCGACATTTATTCGCCAATTTCTACAATACACGTAGGCATCAAAAAAGTGTCGGCAATAGGCTGCGTCAACGATGACATTTATATTGGAGCAAGCAGTTTGTTAAGGATTCACAACAAAGACCTTGCGCTTGGCGGAGATGCATTTCAATCAGTTGCCTTTCCTGCCGACAAAACCCAAAACACCATAAACTCCATCAATGCAGTTGACAATCAGATAATATGCGGCACAGCCAAAGGCGTTATCGGCATTACCCCAAACGGAGAAAGTTATGCAGCAGAAAAAACCACACAAGTAGTTCGTCCTGTGATACAATCAGAAAAACGTCCTGATTTACTAATCGGCGGTTGCATAGGTGGTATTTCGGTTTATGAAAAAAATCCCGACGGCAATTGGAGCAAACGTCAGCAAAGCGTTACAGGGTTTGACGTTGAAACCCGCCACATAGTAGAAGACCCCGAAGGATTCTTTTGGGTATCAAAAAAAGAGACAGGATTGTACAAACTTATTCTCGACTCATCGTATTCAAAAGTAATCACCGTAAAACAATACGACCAGCACGACGGATTGCCATCATCGATGGGCAATTATGTTTACAAAGTGGGCAAAGATATTATTGTTGCCACACAGCAAGGCTTTTACGCTTACGACAAATTAAACGACACATTTGTTAAATCAGAAAAATATAACGCACTATTTGATAGCGAGATAGAAGCATACACCATATACCAAGACCAATACGGCAAAATATGGATCAACTATCTGCAAACACGCAAAAATGCAAAAAGCGAACTCTGTTTTGGATATTTCAATGGTTTTGACACCACCAAACAAAACACAAGACTATTTGTGCCGTTTGCAAGCAAATTCAAAACAGTTAAAGACATAGCAGACAGTTGCTACCTCATCGGTTGCGACGACGAACTTTTGCACTATGATTCTAAGCTTCAAAAATATTTTGATATTCCATTTAAAGCCTTTATCCGCAGAATGGAAACCATTACAAACGATTCTCTATTGTTTGGCGGAGCATACGTCACAGACGAAGGAGATGTGGATTCTTTGCAAACCGAATCATTAAAAATTACACTTCCATACGATTTCAACGGAGTAAAATTTGAGTTTGGAGCCAATTCGTACGAATATCCCGAAGAAACTAAATTTAAATATTTTCTTGAACACAACGACGCCGGATGGAGCGATTGGAAAAGCGAAAACTTCAAAGAGTTTAACAACCTTTCGCCAGGCACCTACACCTTTATGGTAAAGGCTCGCAATATTTTTGGACACGAAAGCGAAGTGGCTCAGATCACTTTTACAGTGTTGCCCCCATGGTATATGACAATTTTGGCATACATTCTTTACGTGCTTGCATTTGCCGCAGTAATTTGGGTAATTATCAAAATATATTTCCGCAAATTGTTGAAAGACAAACAACGACTTGAAAAAATAGTAAGTGAGCGCACTGCCGAAATTGTTGAGAAAAACAAAGAAATTACCGAAAAAAACAAGAGCATTACCGACAGTATCAACTATGCAAGCCGCATTCAAAAAGCAATGCTTCCGCTCGAAAGTCGTATACAAGAAGCTCTGCCAGAACATTTTATCTTGTTCCGTCCGCGCGATATTGTTAGTGGCGACTTCTATTGGTTTGCCGAAACTCCCGACCGCATTATCATTACCGCTGCCGACTGTACAGGTCACGGTGTACCGGGTGCATTTATGAGTATGGTGGGAGCCGAAATTCTTACAACGCTCGTTAGCAAAGGCATTGTAGAAAGCGACAACATACTTACACACCAAAACCGTTACATTCGCAAAGCCTTGAATCAAGACCAAACCGAAAACCACGACGGTATGGATATGGCTCTGTGCTCTATCGACAAAAAACGCAATGTAGTAGAATTTACCGGTGCTAAAAACCCATTGATTTATATCAAGAGCAATGGCGACCTTGTTACCATTAAACCCGACAAGCAAGGCATCGGTGGCGACCAAATCGAAGAAGATTTTCATTACACCAAAAACGAGATTCCAGTAGAACCCGGCACTTGGTACTATATGTTTTCTGATGGTTATCAAGACCAATTTGGCGGTCCTCAGCACCGCAAATTTATGATTAAGCACATGCGCGAATTATTGTTAGAGATTCACACATTGCCACCTCAAGAACAGAAAGAACGCCTCAACTCCACCATCGAAAAATGGATGGCAGATGGAGGAACTGAGCAAACCGACGATATTCTCGTTATTGGATTTAAACTGTAAAACCAACACACATTTATATTATAATGAAAAAAGGATTAGACGAACAGCAGGAATTTGCCAACGATTTGATAGACTTTATATCTTATAGTCCAAGCACATTTCACGCCACACGAAATATCAAAGCCGCACTATTGCGCAAAGGGTTTAAAGAACTAAACCTCACCGAGGAATGGAACATTGAAAAAGAAGGTCGCTACTTTGTATCGCAAAACGACACTTCGCTAATAGCTTTTGTGGTGGGCATGGGAGCACCCGAAACCGATGGATTCCGCATTATAGCAGCCCACACCGATTCGCCTTGCATCAAGATTAAACCATCGCCCGAAATTTCGCAAAACGGTTATCTCAAACTCAACACCGAAATTTACGGCGGAGCAATACTCTCCACATGGTTCGACCGTCCTCTTTCCATTGCAGGACGAGTGGCTATCAAAAGCAAAAATCCGTTTAAACCCGAAATACGCCAGTTCAACGCCAAACGTCCGTTGCTCGTGATTCCAAACTTGGCAATACATTTCAACCGAAATGTAAACCACGGAGTAGAAATTAATCCACAGGCACATGTGCAGCCACTTTTAACGTGTGTAAAATCACCGTTAGAAAACAGCAACTACCTTGTAGACCTAATTGCATCGGAGCTCAACACATCGCCCGACAACATATTAGATTTTGACCTCACGCTCTACGACACCGAAAAAGGAACACTCGTGGGCGCAAACAACGAATTTATCCTCTCGCCCAAACTCGACAACCTGTCGATGATATACGCCGCAATGGAGAGTTTATTTACAAGTCCAGTAATAAATTCAACCCAAATAGTGGCATGTTTCGACAACGAAGAAGTTGGCAGCCGCACACGTCAAGGCGCAGGTTCGCCATTCTTAAAAAACGTTTTAGAGCGCATTATATACAAACTCAACGGCGACAAAGAGGAATATATGCGTGCAATTTACAACTCGTTTTTGATTTCAGCAGACCCGGCACACGCCATTCATCCGAATTATGCAGAAATGTCGTGTCCCACAAATCGTCCGATAATAAATCACGGACCTGTAATAAAATACAACGCCGACCAAAAATACACCACCGATGCCGAATCAGCAGCAGTATTTGTGGCATTGGCACAAGCAGCAGGGTCGCCCATACAGCGCTATACCAACCGTTCCGACCTTGCCGGAGGATCCACCCTCGGCAGCATATCGTCTACACAAGTAGACATCAAGAGCGTGGACGTTGGCACGCCTATGCTTGCAATGCATTCGGCACGCGAATTATGCGGCGTATACGACCATTTCAATATGAAAAACATATTCAAAGAATTTTTTTTGAAATAAATCGAAAAAACGCATACATGTAAAGTTTTTTTTTGTAAATTGCGTTGTAATTAAAAATGCTAAAAGTAATATTATGGAAGTAAAAAACCACAGACTCGTAGGCGACAAAGTTAGCTTTGTCCAGGCCACAAAATGGAACAAAACCGCCGAGATGAAGCCCGACGCCATTATCATACACTACACGGCGGGCGCAAGCGGTGCAGCCACAGTAAAATTGTTTTCAGCAGCATCGGCTACCACATCTGCCCACATGGTAGTTAGCGAAGACGGCTCTGTAACTCAGATGGTAGACTTCAACCGTAAGGCAGTACACGCCGGCACCAGTAGCTACGGTGGACGTTCGTCGTACAACAATTTTTCAATTGGTATCGAGATTTCAAACCCTGGTTATTTGCAAAAAATCGACGGCAAATATTACACATGGTGGGAAGCAAAAAAAGAAAAAAAGACCGCTACCCCCGAAAGCAAAGTATTTGTAGGCAAACACCGCAACAGCGTTACCAAAATGAACTATTGGTACAAATATACCGATGCTCAAATTCAAGCTGTTAAGGAAATTTGCATAGCTCTCTGCAACGCTTACCCAATCAAAGAAATTCTTGGACACGAAGAAATAGCTCCCGGACGTAAATGCGACCCAGGTCCAGCATTCCCCCTCGACGAGTTGCGTACCGAAGTGCTCGCTAAAAAGAATATCAGCATCAACGACCTTTTTGCTCACGCAATGGAAGAGTCGGCAGCATCGGCACTTGTTCTCGGCAAAGTAACAGTAAAACTCAATTTCCGCACCGAACCCAGCAGCAATGCAGCTTTAAAATCAAGCCCGATTCCCGCAGGAACTTTTGTTTACATCGTTGGCGAACAAGGCGAATGGTACAATATCCTCCGCGAAATTTCAGGTTGGATCGACAAGGAATTTGTAGAGCAAGACAATTCTGACAGCGATTACGATGGCGAACTTCTATCCGACAACGCTATGCTTTACAGCGACGAAAAGAAAACCAAACGTCTTGTAAGCAGTCTCAACAAGGGCGTTAAATTCAACATCCTTGAACAGCAAGAGAATATGTTTAAAATCAAGGCTGTTGTTCCCGGATGGGCAAGCAAGAAATATATCACAAAACAGAAATAATAAGTTCCGATACTTCAAAAACACAGAATCATATTTTTTTGTTTTTTTATTTTTCTCCAACAAAAGACAACCCTTTTTCGGGGTTGTCTTTTTTATTGGATAAAATTTTATGATTCAAAATCGAATGAAATCTGCGCTTCTTCACCGGGACGAATAATCTCAAAATCAGGATCATCGCCATTACCCTCAATAAGTTCTACAGTAGAACCATCAGGATTGTTGTCGGGATTTGTGTCAGAGCCTTCGGGTGGTTCGGCATCGGGATTATGTTCAAATTTCATATCAGCCACCTCGTAGATGCTTACACGTTTGCCTCGTGCGCGGAAACTCTTAACGCCGATAAATTCAACAGCATCAATAGTTTCGGCAGGACGTCCCTCGTTTTTACCACCAAAAGTAACTACTAAATTTGGACCATAATCATCGGTAATATCATAGAGCTTGCTATCAGTATTATCGCCAAGAAGGAACTGCTCTTTTTCAGAAAGTTCAAAATTAAAGCGTTTGAGATATCCAAAACCAAGGTCGGCATCAAAATATGCAAGCGAAATGGTAGATTCAGGATTAAACTTGCGGATAAACACAGTGTCATCGTCGAAATGCGTGCTGAGGTCGAAACCTGTAACACGGTAGAAGCCGTTTTTGGTAACAGCCACAATACGGTCGTCGCCTGAAAATTCGCCAAGATAATCACCGCGCTCATCGGTATTGAGACGCATTACCGCAGTGTCAAACCAAATTTTCAAGCCGCCCAAAGTGCTAACACCCGAACCCACTTTTGTGATTTTGTGGATAGGATATTTGGTAATAATGTTGCCCATTGAGGCGCGGTTTTTAACGCTGAGAGTACCGAAATCGTATTCCCAAGCGCGTTTTTTGAGTTTTGCACGAGCCTTGAGAAGTATCTTAACAGTTTCTGCCTCGCCATTGGCATTTGCTGAAAAATAGAGTACTTCGCTCATTTGAGTACCCTGTGTAACATCGTACTCCTTGTCGCGGGTTATACCCTTAACATTAAAGCGTTTAGCATACGAAATTCCTGTTTTACCATCGCGATAGATAACGTTGTAAATGGTGCGCTCGTCGTTGTTGCGGAAAACATTGACGTAAATAGCGTCGGTGCCAATAAAGAATTTGTCCGAAATCTTTGATATTGTGTATTTTCCGTTGCGATGGAAAACAATAACATCGTCCAAGTTAGAGCAGTTGCAGATAAACTCATCTTTTTTGAGACCCATACCTGCAAAACCGTCTGCCCAGTTGACATAGAGTTTTTCGTTGGCAACAACCACTTCTTTTGCCACAATATTGTCGAAGTTTTTGATTTCGGTACGGCGGATGCGGTTTTTGCCATATTTGTTTTTAATATTGGTGTAATACTCTATGGCATAATCTATTATGTGTTCAAGTTTGTATTGAGCCTCTTCCATTTGTTTCTCGAGACTCTTGATATAATTATCAGCCTTGAAAGCGTCGTATTTAGAAATACGCTTGATTTTCAATTCGGTAAGGCGGGTAATATCATCGATAGTAACCGGCTTTTTGAGCAGATGTTTAAACGGTTCGAGAGCGGTGTCGATGGTTTGAACAATAGCCTCCCAAGTTTCGCAATCTTCGATAAGGTTGTAAATATGGTTTTCGATGAATATTTTTTCAAGCGAAGCATCGTGCCAACTATCAGCAAGTTCGCCAAGAAGAATACGAAGTTCGAGCGAAAGCAATTCTACAGTTTTGTCAACCGAATGACGGAGAATTTCCGTCGTATTCATAAACTTAGGCTTGCGGTCAACAATTACGCACGAGTTTGGTGAAAGCGATATTTCGCAGTCGGTAAACGCATAAAGGGCATCAATTGTAACATCGGGCGAAACATCGGGATTGAGGTTGAGAACGATTTCTACATTCTCGGCAGTTTTGTCCTCAATTTTTTTAATCTTGATTTTTCCCTTCTCGTTTGCCGAAACAATTGATTCCATAAGACTCTCAGTAGTAGTGCTATATGGAATTTCTGTAATAGCTAAAGTGCGTTTATCAATTTTTTCGATTTTGGCGCGAACACGAAGTTTGCCACCGCGGGCGCCATCGTTGTATTTTGAAACATCGATAGAACCGCCCGTTGGAAAATCGGGATAAAGTTCAAAAGGCTCATCTTTGAGATAAGCTATCGACGCATCCATCAATTCGTTGAAATTGTGGGGAAGAATCTTAGACGAAAGTCCCACAGCAATACCCTCAACGCCCTGAGCCAACAAGAGCGGGAACTTAACAGGCAAAGTAATAGGCTCTTTGTTGCGGCCGTCGTAAGAGAGTTTCCACTGTGTAGTCTTAGGATTGAACACAACATCTAATGCAAGTTTTGACAGACGAGCCTCAATGTAACGGGGAGCAGCAGCGCTATCGCCGGTGAGAATATTACCCCAGTTTCCCTGAGTTTCAATCATCAAATCCTTTTGACCAAGTTGCACAAGAGCGTCGCCAATAGAAGCATCGCCGTGAGGGTGATACTGCATAGTAAAACCCACGATATTAGCCACTTTGTTAAAACGACCATCGTCTAAGCGTTTCATAGCGTGGAGGATACGACGCTGCACGGGTTTCAGTCCGTCGTCGATTTCGGGCACTGCACGTTCCAAAATAACATACGAAGCGTAATCGATAAACCAGTTTTTAAACATACCTGAAACAGATTTCAGTTGCAAATGGTTTTGAACGCCTCCGCTTATACGTTCGTCCTTATCGGCACTTGCCGGCAGATTATTGTTGTTTTCGTCCTTGATTTCGTCTGACATTTTTGAATTGTTTTGTTGCAAAAAAGACGGCATCAACAGCCGCATAAAATGTTGGTGGCAAATGTAAAAAAAAATTGGCACAGATAAAAAAATTTTTTTAAAAATAAAAAATAATCAAAACTTAAAATTAGAATGGAATTTTACCAATTAAACATTACAAATAAACAAGTATAAAACACAACGAAACACAAAGATTTCCAAAATGTTAAGTATTGATATTTTTAGTAAAAAAATATGTTTGAATAGTAACAAAAGAAACATTATTTCGTTTAATAATTCGATATATAGTAAAAAAGAGTATGAGACAGTTAAAGATTACCAAATCAATTACCAACCGCGAAAGCGCATCGTTAGACAAGTATCTGCAAGAAATTGGCAAATACGAGTTAATCTCTGTGGAAGAAGAAGTTGAACTTGCACAGCGCATTAAGCGTGGCGATCAATCAGCCATAGAGAAGCTTACCAAAGCCAATTTGAGGTTTGTGGTGTCGGTGGCAAAACAGTATCAAAATCAAGGACTTAACTTGCCCGACCTTATTAATGAAGGTAACCTCGGATTAATTAAAGCTGCAGAGAAGTTTGACGAAACGCGTGGTTTTAAGTTCATCTCTTATGCTGTATGGTGGATCCGTCAATCGATAATGCAAGCCATCAACGAACAGTCACGTATCGTGCGCCTGCCGTTAAATCAGGTAAGTTCGTTAAGTAAGTACAACAAGGCCGTATCGGAATTTGAACAGAAATACCAGCGCAGACCATCTGTAGAAGAACTTAGCCAAATGCTCGACCTCCCCACCGAGAAGGTGGCAGATGCTATGAGACTTTCGGGTAAACATTCGAGTATCGATGCTCCGTTTGTTCAAGGCGAAGAAGGTAGCCTTATCGACGTGCTTGCCGATGCCGACGCGGTTAAGGCCGATAGTGGTCTTATGAGCGAATCGCTCAACAAGGAAATCGAACGCGCACTGTCTACCCTCACTGAAAGAGAGAGAACTATTCTCAAACTTTCGTTCGGTATCCGCGTTCCAGAAATGAGTCTCGAAGAAATTGGCGACAAATTTGGATTGACCAGAGAGCGTGTTCGTCAAATACGCGAAAAAGCAATCCGCAAACTTAGAAGTACATCTCGCAGCAATATCTTAAAGACTTATTTGTAAAAAGGTTAGAATTCATAATTAATTTTTTTTTGTTTTTTCGTGGTCGGAATTTCCCCTCCGGCCACGTTTTTTTGCACTATAATTCTTCAGCAACAAAGCCTGAAGTTTTAACTGTGGCAAAACTGCCATTGCGAGCAGCATATATAAAATACCCCTCGGTATCGGGCAACGAATCCAACAAACGGAAACCTTTTTCTAATCCAAGCACCATCACCGTGGTAGCAAGTCCGTCGGCATTAACCGCATCGGGAGCTATCACAGCCACACTCAAAAGACTGTCGCGCTTGGGATAACCTGTTACGGGGTCGAGTTCGTGCGAATATTTTTCACCATTTTCTACAAAAAAGTTGCGATAATTACCCGACGTACAAAGCGACTTGCCCGAAAGCGAAACCACCGCTTGAATAACGCGGTCTTCTTCGGTAGAGCCGTCGATAGGGCTATCAATGCCCACACGCCATAGTTGACCAGCAGAGTTAACTCCCTTTGCAAAAACCTCCCCTCCTATCTCTACAAGATAATCGGAATAGCCAAGAGAATCAAACCAACGTGCCAACACATCAACGCTATATCCCTGAGCATTTGCATTAAAAATCAATGTAATACGCGGGTCGGTTTTGATTACTCGACCATCTTGAATTTTAACCTTGTCGAGACCCACAAATTCAAGAACACTGTCGATTTCGTTTTGAGTAGGACGGCGCATATCTTTATGTTTGCCAAATCCCCAAAGCGAAACCAACGGCGAAACTGTTGGGTCGAAAGCTTTTCCACTTATATTATAAAGGTGTAGCGAATTTTCAAAAATCTCTTTGAAAAAACGGTCAACAACTATAGTAGTATCGTTGTTGTTGATTTTTGTAAGCTGCGATTCTTTGTTGTAAGCCGACATTGAATTGTCGAAAGCAGTAAGAATGGAATCAATCTGCGGTTTGAGGTCTTCACCATTAAAACTTTTGTAAGTAATATGCCAAGTGGTTCCTTGCGCAAAACCTTGAACCATAATGTATTTGCCAGAATTAGAATTATTAGTACAACCTGTGGCGCACAAAACGGCAAACACACATAACAGCTTAATTTTCTGAAACATTGTTGTTAATATTGGAATAATCTTCGTTTGAAATAAACTTTGCAGGCGAAACCACAATTATGTATTCGTTGTCGTGCTCGATAACACCTTTAATATATGATGGAGAGCCAATATCCGAAGGCATAACATCCACATCGCGGATATCTGCACGTGAATATTCTCCCACCGAAAGCACTTTGCTTACAAGAGCTCCAAAAGTACGGTTAATGCCATCCACTTCTACCGCAAACACCACAATATACGAATAGGAATTATCACCGTTGAAAGGCAATGCAAGACGCTTAACTGTGTCTATAACAGGAATTACCTTACCTCTAAAATGAGCTATACCAGCCACATACGTTGAAGCATCGGGCAAAGAAATAAGAGATTCGGTAAGAATAACCTCGATTACACTACTAATCGGTGCGGCATATAGATGTCCACCCACACGGTATACCATATAGGTATCTTTGTTTGAATTTGATGGTGAAGACTGCGGCATAGGATTAAATATTAAATAGATACAAAAAAAGGAGCAAGCTCCTTAAAACGCACCGCTACAACCGCTTACCCTTGCTACCTTCCGATCCTGGGGGAGTTTGCAGGAGCTGGTCGAATAAGACTTACTCCGAGTGCAAAAGTATAAATGTTTTTGCATTCTAAAAACTTTTTTAGAGTTTTTTTGAATAAAAAAAAAGGCGGCAATATAAACTTATGACAATAAGTATATTACCGCCAAAAAAATTATTTTGTAAGGCTTGCAATAGCTTGCGCTACTTTTTCAAATTCAAATTGCTTGAATACGCTATTGAACTGAGCCTGAATTTTATCATTGCAGAGATTGCCAATACTACCTATATGTGTATGGTTCAATGGTTTATCCCAATGAAATTTTCCTTCAAACACCTGATGACCTACCTCTTTGTAAGCGTCGCGGAAAGGTACGCCCTGCACCACCATCTCGTTCAAAGCCTCCACGGTGAAGATGGGCTGATACATTTCGTTTTTGAGAATATCTTCGCGGGGTTGAATTTTGGGCAGAATAAATTCCATAAAATCCAAACACATCTGCATACGCTCAAACACAGGCAGATAACTCTCTTTTAAGAGTTGAAGGTCGCGAAAATATCCGCAAGTAAGATTGCCGGTAATGCGGTTGAGTTCAAAAGGTAACACGCTGATTTTGTTGCAGTAACCGCGCATAAGTTCAAATACATCGGGGTTGGCCTTGTGCGGCATTATCGACGAGCCGGTAGTGTATTCCTTGGGCAAGGAAATAAACTTAAAATTCTGACTCATAAACAAACAACAGTCGGCGGCAAATTTTGCCAACGTTTGCGACACCTGAGCCAAAGCCGTTGCCACAACGGTTTCCACCTTGCCGCGGGTCATCTGCGCGTAAACAGAATTGTAGTCGGGAGAATCAAAACCGAGAAGGTCGGAAGTGCGCTGACGGTCGATCGGGAACGACGAGCCGTAGCCTGCAGCGCTGCCGAGTGGATTGCGGTTGTTGATTTTCCAAGCCGAAAGGAGCGTCCAAATATCGTCGGCGAGACTTTCGGCATAGCATCCGAACCAAAGACCGAAACTGCTCGGCATAGCAATCTGCAAATGCGTATATCCGGGCAGAAGCACATTTTTGTATTTTTCGCTTAATAATATAAAGGTGTCGAAAACGCCTTTTACGGTTTCGATAATTTTTTGCAGTTTGGCGCGGGTGAAAAGACGCACGGCAGTTACCACTTGGTCGTTGCGGCTGCGGGCGGTGTGGATACGCTTGCCCGGGTCGCCGAGTTTTTCGGTAAGGATAAACTCAATTTGCGAATGAACGTCCTCCACATCGTCGGCGATGGTGAATTTGCCGTCGCAAGCGGTGCGGTAAATGTTTTTAAGTTCGGCTTGCAGTTTGGCATTGTCGTCCTTGCTCAGGAGACCGCATTCAGAGAGCATCTGAGCGTGAGCCATACAGCCGAGCGTATCATATTCGGCGAGATAAAGATCCATCTCGCGGTCTTTGCCGACAGTAAAAGTGTTTACAAATTCGGCGGTATCAAAACCTTTGTCCCAAAGTTTCATTGTATCTGATATTAATTAACAATCTTGCGCAAATAATCAGGATCGCGGCGGCAATCCCAAAACACAGAAACAAAGACATCATTGCCATTGATTCTGTAAATGATTTTGTTTATTTTGGTAACAACAAAACTGCGATAAGTGGATGGTAAATCATCCAAGTCTTGTTCTATTTTTCCAATTTTAGGATTTGACTCTAACCAAACACTTGCCTTGATAATTTTATTCATAAACTTATCACTTGCAGTTTTGCCAAAAGTCTTAAATATATATTCGTTGGTAGAGGCGACAGCGTCAATTGCCTGTTCAGACCAAATAATATTCATCGTGCAATCAACTTCAAACGTTCTTCACAAATTCTAACAAGGTCGTCGGTAGTACCGCATCTGCCCTCGGCTATTTGGCGTTCGCCTTCCTCAACCATCTGGCGTTTGGTTTTGTATTGGGTATAAGGCATATTTTCTAAGGCAAAATCTTCGTCGGCAGTTATTACCGCATTATCAGAATGTTTAGAAACAACAACATTTCTCCATTCGTCAATTTCGCTATTGGTAATGCCACTGACGTTCGTCTGTAATATGTCTGCATAATGTGCCATAATAATAACTTTTAATATGCAATAATAATGCTTTTTTAAATAACTACCAAACTTTTTTTTAAAAACCTTCTTCCCCCCTATTCATTCAAAAACTTATTCTTGATATACTGAAATTCCTTTACCAAATATTCCTTTACCTGACGTTTTGAAAAGCCGTCGCGGATGATGATAAGGATGGTGTCGTCGCCGGAGATGGTGCCGGCAATGGGAGGAAGCATTTTGGCATCTATTTGAGCCGAAACAGCGTTGGCATAGCCCGAAATGGTTTTTAGCACAGCCATATTGTTGCCTGCGAACTCTACCGAAACTACCTCGTTGCTGAGTATGGCGGTAGATTTGGCGGCTTCGGGCGGAATTTTATAAATGTATCCGTTGTTGCCGTCGGGTATGCGCGATGCCTGAATCTCTTTGAGATAGCGGCTGAGACTTGCTTGGGTAAGTGTGATGCCGCGTTCGCGAAGGCGGTCGATTATGTCGTTTTGCGAGCGCACTGTTTCGCTCTCAATTATCTGACTAATAATGGATATACGGTTCTGCTTGCTGCTCATATGGTGTATATTTATGCACTTTCGACTGCAAAAATATCGTATTTTTTTGTATAAAAAAACATTTTGCATAGGATTTTACACTCCGATTTTTTCGACCGAAAGATTTTTGAAGTCCAAAAAAGTACGTTAAAAAATTTCGACTTTTGTTTGCAGAAAATTAATATTCTAAAAATTTTAAAAATATTATACCATTATAAATAACTAATAGTAAAATATTTAACATAAATTAAAGAAAAATTTTTGAAATAATATTTTTTCAAATTCGAAAAATTATAATACCTTTGCAGCGTAATAAAAAAAATCGACCGAGTGTTTTTTAGAAACAAAAAATAATACAAGTATTAAGCCATGACAGACGTAAAAAGAATATTCGACCTTTTGGACTATTGCTGCGAAAAATACAATCGCAACGACGCTCTTGCCTGCAAAGTTTCGGGCAACGGATGGCGCACATATAGTTACAACGATTATCGCTCAAAGGTTAACCTATTGAGTTACGGTCTGTTGGCTCTCGGACTAAAAAAAGGCGACACTGTGGTAACAGTATCCAACAACCGCCCAGAATGGAACTTTGTAGATATGGCAATTGCGCAAACGGGTGCTATTCACGTGCCTGTATATCCCACCATTGGTGCCGATGATTACGAATATATCTTCAACCATTGCGAGTGCAAAATGGTGTTTGTGGCTGACGCTTCGGCATATCGTCGTATGTCGTCGGTTGTTCCAAAAATCAAAACAATAGAAAAGGTGTTTTCATTTGCCGAAGTCGAAGGCGTTGAAAATATGGAGACGGTTTTGACTCTCGGCGAAAAAAGCAAGGTTTATTACGAAAAAGAACTTGAAAACATCAAAGCATCGGTCAACGAAGACGACGTGGTGTCAATCATCTACACATCAGGCACAACAGGTCTTTCAAAAGGCGTGATGCTCACCCACAAGAATTTTGTAAGCAACTTTACGGCAGCAAGCAACGTTATCGGCGCTTTGGAGCAGGGCAAAGACAAAATCATCTCGATACTGCCCCTATGCCACGTTTACGAACGCTGTTTCTGCTACATGTACCAATACAACGGCATAGGAATCTACTATGCGCAAAACCTCGGAACCATTGTCCGCGACATCTGCGACATTCACGCCAACGGTTGCAACACAGTTCCGCGCATTGCCGAAAAAATTATCGAGAACATTATGAAAGAGGGCGCGAAACTTACAGGATGGCGCAAAAAAATGTTCGACCGCGCAGTAGAAGCCGGCTACCGTTTTGAGCATTACAATGCTAACGGATTAATTTACAACATAATGAACCGCGTTTACGATGCGTTTGTATACCGTCGTTGGCGCAAATATTATTTTGGCGGCGAAATGAAATTCTTTGGCTGCGGTGGTGCTGCATTGCCAGTTTCGCTTAGCCGTTTGCTTTGGGCTGCGGGCATCAAAGTGCAAGAGGGATACGGACTTACCGAAACTTCGCCCATTATTGCGCACTCTGTTCCCGGCAAAGGCGGACACAAATTTACCTCGGTGGGTCCCATTGTAAGCAACGAAGATGTTAAGACCGACGAAGACGGCGAAATACTTGTAAAGGGTCCCAACGTGATGAAAGGCTATTACAAAAACCCCGAACTCACCGCACAAGTGTTTACCGAAGACGGATATTTCCGCACTGGCGACATCGGCTACATTTCGGCAGGCAACTGTTTGCACATCACCGACCGCAAAAAAGACGTTTTCAAGACCTCAGGAGGCAAATATATTGCTCCGCAGATGCTTGAAGGCAAATTCAAGGAGTCAAAATACATTTCGCAAATAATGATTGTGGGCGAAAACCAAAAATTTGCAAGCGCAGTGATTTCGCCTAACTTTGAGGAACTTGCAGCATATTTGGAACAAGCAGGCGTAAAATGCTCATCAAACGAAGAGATTATTGCCAACGCCACAGTTTGCGCACTTATCGACAGCGAAGTTAAGCGTATCAACAAGCTCAACGGCAAGCACGAGGAAGTTAAACGTTACCGCCTTGTACCCGACGTTTGGAGCGCAGAAACAGGCGAACTATCTCAAACCCAAAAACTTAAACGCAAAGCCGTTACCGAAAAATACGCCGCACTTATCGATGATATTTACAGCGTAGGAGCGGTATCATAGTTCTATGTCAAGTTGTTGAAGGTATAAGATATTCTTGTTTTGAGTGGCAATTTTAATAATAGTATTGTACTCAAAATCAGTAATGTTGGTTACATTGCCTTCGATATAATGGGTTTTAGATTTTCCTGATTTAAAAGCTGGATTAACTACCAAAATTTCAGTACTATCAGTAATTGCCATAGTGGCTGTGGTGGGCTCAAGGTTGATAACAATATTTTTTCTACCTTCAAAACCATGTCGAGTGGCGGCATATTCAATAGCGGCACTATCCGAAAGAATTTCTATTCGGTCGAAAGTGATATTGTGCTTTTTATCTGCCCAAGTATGACGGCGAAAATATGCCGTACAAGTATCTATTTTAAGTAGTTGCGCCTTTTGAATACTATCATTGCGAAGCGAATCAATCTTTTGTTGATTTTCCGCATCATCAAATTTGCAACCTGTGCAAAAAGCCGCCGCAATTATCAAAGCCATTAACACCATAGGCGGCAGATGTTTAAAAACTTTTGCCATAATTTTTCTATGTTGATTATTTCGGTTGTAAAGTTAGTGATTTTTTTGGTTTAATTTATACCTTTGCACACCGAAACTTAAAAAACAATATGCAGCAACCCGCAAAAATAGATTTTATCCGTCACGCACTCACCTACGGCGCATATACCGGCGCTGCCATGGCATTAGCCACATTTCTTACCGAAGTGGCAACTGACAAGGTAGCATTTGGTGGTATAATAATATATATAGTGTTGTCGATTGGTATTTTGATAGGACAAAAAGCATGGTCGATGACGCGCTTACCCGACGAAACACCTTTTATCCAATCTGCCCTCCATGGCTTTGTATGCGGTATGGGAGCTTCGCTGATCAACGCACTTTACATGGTAATCGACTTTAAATTCTTTCATACCACAGCGTTAGATGCCATCACCGAACAAAGCATTCAAATGATACAGCAAATGCAAATGTTTTCGGAACAAGATATTCAAAACGCCACATCAATGATTGAAACCCTGAAAATACCGATGACAATTATATCGTACTTATTTTACAATATGTTTATATCCGCACTATTCTCCGCAATTAGTGCAGGATTATCGCTAATGCAAAAAAAATAAACCAATGGACATTTCAGTAATAGTTCCCGTATACAATGAAGACGAATCATTGCCCGAACTCCGCGAATGGATAACTCGCGTAATGAACGAAAATAATTTTAGCTACGAAGTAATAATGGTAGACGACGGCAGCACCGACACCTCGTGGGAAATCATAGAGAAAATGTCTGCCACCGATAATCATATAAAAGGTGTAAAATTTCGCCGCAACTATGGCAAATCTGCCGCACTCAACACAGGTTTCAAAAAGGCTCAGGGCGATGTTGTAATCACTATGGACGCCGATATGCAAGATAGTCCCGACGAAATTCCCGAACTCTACCGCATGGTAAAAGAAGAAAAATTCGACGTGGTATCTGGCTGGAAGAAAAAACGCTACGACCCTATTAGCAAGACCGTTCCAAGCAAATTATTCAACTTTACCGCTCGCTTGGTAACAGGCATAAAGCTTCACGACTTCAACTGCGGACTCAAAGCATACCGCAACACAGTGGTAAAAAGCATTGAAGTTTACGGCGAAATGCACCGCTACATACCCGTACTGGCAAAACAAGCAGGATTCCGTCGCATTGGCGAAAAAGTGGTTCAGCATCGCAAACGCAAATATGGTGTTACAAAATTCGGTCTTGAACGCTTTGTAAACGGTTATCTCGACTTACTTACAGTTAGCATCGTAAGCAAATTTGGCAAAAGTCCTATGCATTTCTTTGGATTGTTGGGTTCGTTAAGTTTTCTTATCGGCTTTGGCATTCTCACCTATTTGAGTATAGCAAAATTTGCATGGAATCAATATCAAATGACCGATCGTCCGCTGTTTTATTTTGGATTATTGACCATAATATTTGGCACACAACTATTTTTAACAGGTTTCACCGCCGAATTGGTAGCGCGTTCATCAGCCGATAGAAATAGTTACCTCATAGAAAGCACTTCGGGACAAGAATAGGATTGGTATTTTTTTTGCATTAAAAAATATTGGAAAAAAGCATACACTTTGAAACTTTTTCCGTATATTTGTAGAAATGATTAAAAAACGATGCAAATGGAAAATATAACCGACGAAAAATCGCAAAAATCTATAAAGGAGATAATATTGGTATTTTCGGATATCGACGTAAAAATCACAGCATTAAACGAATGTTCTGCCGAAGATTTCTTATCTCTCAACAACTATCTCAAAAAATTTTACAAAGACGCTAAAGTAATTTCGGGACAAACCGAACAGATATACGACATCATAGCCGGCGATGCTCACGAAAAATTTTTCGATGAGTTGCTCGGCTTGCAAGATTCACTCAACAACAAGATTAATATGCTCAAAAACAAGATTTTGAAGAGCATACGCGGATTGGAAAAAATGCACACCGCGCTCAATCTTGTGTTTGTTCCGCTCAAAAACTTCAACCTCAACATACTCACACTCAATTTCTTGCTCGTTAACCTCAAGCTCAACGTAGCATATTCCGACAGCGAGAATATCAAAAAAGTGAGCGACCTTATCGACAGCATAACCGACGAAATCAACAAGCTGAAAATTATTCTCCCCAAGATTTCAGAGTCGATGTTGATGGTAAAAAATGTTACGCGCCTTTCGTCGGGCAAGCTCATCGAAATACGCAAGAAAAACATTCTCGATATCGACCGCGTTACAGGGCAAATCAACGACAGCATTATTATGCTCAAAAACAAGCAAGCCGTTGCTGCTCAAAAACTTCCCGAACTTACCAAACGCACTCAGAACTATTTCGACAGCGTTAACAAGATAATCACCAACCTGCAATACCACGACATTATCCGTCAAAAAATGGAACACGTGCAGGCTACTCACAAAAATATTATCAAGGAGCTTGCCGCCATGGACATCAAAACCGGAAGCGACGGCAAAATGGACCTTTCAGAATCGGCACAACAATTTCTCCAAATACGCGACATTGCTGGTATTCAGGTGGCTCAGCTTATCAACACCAACAAAGAATACCAAAAAGCATTTGCCGTAATAATGCGCAAATTTTGGGACATCAGCGAAGATATGAGCGTGATTTCACAGCTCAGCAACGAGTTTGTGGGCAACAACGACCTCACCGACTGTTACTTCAAAGATGTGGAAGACCATCTCAAAGGCACTACAACTGTACTTAAACGCCTTATTGCTGCCAACGAAGATTTTGGCAACGAAATCAACACAATCAGCCAAACCATCGAGGAGAAAAACGATAAGATAAACGAAATTCAAGAAGTTCACAGCAAACTTGAAGATAAAATCTCTGAGGTACTTAGCAATTTTGACGGTAGAAACGACGAACGTGGCATCAACCGCATCACCGAAGAAATTAGAACCCTCACCGATACAATTTCAGAAAACCTCAACGATGTAATGCTGTTTTTCCGTCAAGCACAAAATATCAGCAAAAAACTCTTAGAAATCAACCACGAAGAAGACGGCAACCAAATCAACGACAATCTCAAAGAGCTGTCGGCTAAAATTGCCGGAATCCTCGACTCGATTGCTATTCACAACGAAAAAATAGAAACAGTTTTGATCGAAAACTCAAAACTCAGTCTCAATCTTTCGGGCGAAATCAAATCATCGGTAGAGCAGGTTAAATACTACGATTTCTTTGAAAAGATAATGCTCGAAATTGTAACACAGCTCAACAATATTTACGCTAAACTCGACAACAACACCCTCAACGTGCTGCGTATCAACAAGGCCGAAAATCTCAAAAGCCTCGAAGACCGCTACACTATGGAAACCGAGCGTATTGTTCACCGTCAGGCTCTCAACGATGAAACCACCGACCTCAACGAAGAAATTACGCCCGAAATCAACGAAGACGACAACGATGTCGAGTTTTTCTAAAATACAAACGAAATCCTTACAAGAGGATTATAGTAAACATTGTAGCGCAGAGCGTTAGAATCATTAAAGTTCCACATAAGCATATAATTTATGCCTATTAGGTCGGTAATACTTTGATGATATCCGATACCAAGTATCATGGGCACATCCCAAACACGTTTGGCATCAAGGTTAATCGTATAGCCGTCGGAATAGTTTTCAAAACTCAACGCTTGCGCTTCGGCGTGGATTACCAAAAATTTAAACGGATAAACATCTGCAAAAAGTCCTCCGCCAAAAATGTGACTATCAAAATCTTCGATACGATAATAAGGATCACTGTAATATGAATACATATAAGTGGCTGTAACTCCAGCTGTAAAATGCTCATTAAAACGATATCCAAAAAAAGGAATGGTTTCGATATAACCAAAATCAGAAGTAAAGCCCAAGCCGAGACTTCCTCCAAATGCAAACTTTTCTAAAAAATCGCTATCGCTTTTAGTACCATTAGGAGTTACTTTAACAGTAGATTTGCCCTCATCTTCAAAATCCTCAAACTGAGCTGATGCAGTGCCAGCGCACAAAAAGAGCGTGAGCACAAGAATAAATTTAATATTTTTCATAGTTTGTAAAAATTTTGCCGCAAATATACACATTTGCGGCAATAATCAATTGCTTTTAACATAATTAGTCCGCATTTCGCGCAATTGTTCTATCAGCGAACGTTCTTTGTCGGTAATATTTTTGGGTAGAGAGTATTTGATTTTTACAAAAAGGTCGCCAAATTGACCCGGAGTATTATAAACAGGCATACCTTTTCCCTTGATACGCAATTGTTTACCATATTCAACACCCTGAGGAATAGCAATTTTGATATTGCCGGTAAATGTAGAAATCATAATATATCCTCCGAGCATAACAGTGTAAATATCAACAAAAACCTCCGAAAATAATTCATCGCCACGACGAATAAAGAGCGGACTCTTATTGTCAACGCCCACACGCACATAAAGGTCGCCATTGCGTCCTCCTGCCACACCCGGATAGCCTTGTTCGGGAATTTTTAAGAGAGTATCATCTTGGATACCGGGTTTAATTTTTATACGCAACTCTTTGCCGAGCACCTTGATAATACGTGTAGAGCCCTTGTAAGCCTCCTCGAGCGATATAGTGATTTTGCCCGTAAAGTTGTCGCCCTTAAAAAAGGAGCTGTTGCGAAAAAAGTTGTTGAAAAATTCTGAATAACCGCCTTTTGAAGCTCGCGAAAACCAACTATCTTCGGTATGCGAAGTTGTCTTTTGCGACGAACGGGTGTAAAAATCTTCAGTATTTTCTTTGCCATCCGCCATAAGGTCAAATTTTTTGCGTTTTTCGGCATCAGAAAGAACGTCGTAAGCCTCGTTTATCTCCTTAAATTTTTCTTCGGCAGAGGCATCTCCCGGGTTGCGATCGGGGTGATATGTCATTGCAAGACGGCGATATGCCTTTTTGATTTGCTCTGCGGTGGCATTTTTGTCCACCTCCAAAATTTTGTAATAATCTTTAAACTGCATATTAATTAATATTTTTTAGCATACTAAGTTACAAATTTTTCGTAATTTTACAAACGAAAAAAAACGAAAAATTGGCACTAATAAAATTAGAAAAACTTTCTAAAACTTACAAGAAAGGAGAAAATAAAATTTTTGCCCTTCGTGATATAAATTTCGATATCGAACAAGGCGAGTTTGTATCAATTGTAGGCAAATCTGGATCTGGCAAATCGTCGCTACTCAATATATTGGGCGGAATGGATACTTGTGCAGATGGCGAAGTGCTGTACAATGGGCAAAACATATTGAAAATGAGCGAAAAACAACTTGCAAAATATCGCACCTTTACCGTAGGAATGATATTTCAGAGTTTCAACCTCATACCGTGGCGCACAGCAATCGACAATGTTAAAATGCCTCTTATGTTTAGCGGATATCCCAACCGTTTGCGCGAAACTCGTGCTTGCGAATTGCTCTACAATATGGGACTTTACAATCGCGCTCTTCATTATCCGTCGGAACTTTCGGGCGGCGAAGCTCAACGCGTAGCAATTGCGCGGGCTCTTGCCAACAAACCTCAAATAATTCTTGCCGACGAACCCACTGGCAATCTTGACACGGCAACATCTGCAGAGATAATGTCGTTATTGCAAATGTTTAATTCTAAGCACAACATTACAATTGTGATGGTAACGCACGACAGAGAAACCGCCTACAGGGTATCGCACAAAACAATTCTTTTATCCGACGGCGAAGTAATTAAAATTTCAGAACAGCAACCACAATGAAAATAGCCGACATATTATCGCTCGCAGTCAGCAATATGACCCAAAACAAGTTTCGCACAGCCGTTACCATAATAGGTGTGGCTATCGGAATCGGCTCGCTTAGTTCAATGGTATCGATAGGTCAAGGCATTAGCACAAATATATCTAACACCTTAGTTAGCAACGATGTATTTACGGGAATGACTGTCAGCCGTCGCGATGCCGATTATTCTAACTACGGAGAACTTGGCAATTCGATTTACGACGAAAAAATTGTTCCGCTCAACGATTCGGCTGTAATGGAGATAGAAAAAATTCCACAAGTAACTGTAGTTTTCCCCGAAACAATCAAATATGCCGAAATTGTGTTTGGCAATCGCAAAATGAAATCTAACATAAAATCGGTTCCGGCATTGATGGGTTCATTCAAACCCTTCGACAATATGCCCTACGGCAAATTTTATACAAAAGACAACGGAAACAGCATAGTTTTAAGCAAATCTGCACTCTTTAAACTCGGCATAAAAATCGAAGGCGATGGCGATTTTGGAAAAACATCCAACGGCATAACATTGCCCGCAGATTCTATTATCAATCATGAAATTAAAATTGTTACCAAAGTGTTTGACCCATCAAAAATGGATATGAACACACCCGACATTCCAGTAAGAAACGACACATCAACTTTCACCATAGTTGGCATCACCGACAACAATCCCCTAACGGCTGGTATGCTTTCTGGAGGTGTATTTCTTCCCTCATTGACTTGCGAAAGACTTCCCTCGGTAGATGTAAAACTTATCTACGACATATCGCGCGGCATAGATTCCGACCTATTTCAATACAATTCGGTGTACGTTAAAGTTTACAATTTTAAAGAACTCAAAACCGTTAAAAACAAAATAGAAGATATGGGTTTTGTAGTGTTTGCAGTAGGCGACAAACTTGAAGACATCGAAAAAATATTTATTCTCATTGATATGCTTTTGGCTGCCATTGGCATCATAGCTATAGCGGTATCGGTGTTTGGCATTATCAACACCATGACCATGGCTATATACGAACGTCGCAAAGAAATTGGCATTATGAAAGCTATTGGAGCAACACATTGGCAAATAAAATTGATTTTTTACATTGAATCTGGCATTACCGGCGCAATAGGTGGCATTATTGGAGCTTTGGCTGGATATTGGGTTGCTAAATCGGCATCAATAACAGTTCGCAACCAACTTGCCCACATAATTAACACTCAATCAGACTTTTTTGTCTTTTCGTGGCAATTGGCAGGAGCGGCAGTCGCCATTGCTACAGCTGCAACTATAGCTGCAGCTATTTATCCGGCTATCAAAGCTGCAAGAATAGATCCGCTCGAAGCTTTAAGAAGGGAATAAATTTTGCATATCTGCATATAAAACCAAATATACCAAAATGAACTATCTTGCCCACATATTTTTGTCAGGCAACAACGAACTGACACAAGTAGGCAACTTTGTAGGCGATTGGGTAAAGGGAAGCATGATTTCGGTAAACGCAAAATATCCACCCGAAATGGCTTTAGGCATTAGGATGCACCGTTTTATCGACAGCTTTACCGACACTAATCCTATTTCGGCTCAAAGTATTGCACTACTGCGTCCTGTGTTGGGCAAATATGCAGGTGTGGCTTCTGACGTTATCTACGACCATTTTTTAGCAAAAAATTGGGAAAATTACTCCTCAATACCACTTGATACTTTTGCTCACAATTTTTACGATAGCTGCATCAAATATTACGACATTCTTCCCAAAAACCTTCAACCATTAATTCCGCATTTGATTGTTAGCAACCGACTAAAAAGTTACTATAATATAAAAGGTGTGGCTGCCGCTTTTAAAATAATGGAGAGCAAAACTTCGTTTCCTTCAAAAACAGACGAAATTATTTCTACGCTAAAACAAAACTACGAAACAATAGAAAATGATTTTACTCTATTTTTCGGGGAAATTTTAACGGCGGTAAAAAAAGAATTCAAAATACACCAATGAAAAAATTAATTACCACCATAGCATTAATAATAGTTGCCATATCAACCAAGGCACAAGAAATATATTTTTCGCAACATTATGCCGACAAACTATCTATCAATCCGGCATTTGCCGCCACTCAGGGCAACAGTTGCGTAAGTGCCATACTTCGGCAACAATTTCCAGCAGCCGATGGCGGATTTAAAACCTACGCCGCATCATACATGCAAAACTTAGGACGCTGTGGAATAGGTGTTCGCGCATACGGCACTTCGGCGGGAGCCTTTTTTCAAAACCAATTTTCAGCCACATACGCCAACACGGTAACCATTTCGCGAAAAATTAAATGCAGTGCCGCAGTAGAAGCAGCATTTTGTACCAAAAATTTAAAACAAAGCAAACTTGTGTATTACAGCATGATAGACCCCTTAGACGGAAATATCAACG
>JAGCDD010000048.1 GCA_017651345.1 Bacteroidales bacterium
TTAATTGAACAAAGTTCTCGTAGCTTGTCTAAATATCGGATAGATCATGGCATCTTCGCTGGAACTATGAAGGAGCGCGACTTGACTAAGCCGATACAGGTAGCCTCCATTCAAACGATAACTCATCCAGCCAACAGAAGTTTAATAGAGGATCTTGATTTTGATTTTATAATTATTGACGAAGCGCACCATGCTGTCGCTCGTTCATATCAGCAACTGTGGCATTTATGCTTACATGCAAAGAAACTCGGCGTAACGGCATCTCCTTGGAGGATGAATAATAGTGGTTTCGCAAAAATCTTCGAAGCATTCATTCCATCGATGTCAATCAAGGAATTCATACAAAAAGGTTGGCTAGCATCATACCAGTACTACTCCATTCCCATTAATTCTGGGGTAATACAATCAATCAATGCAATTAAGGATTTTGATATCGAGGGCGATTTCAAAACAGCTGCGCTCGTAGATGTTATTGATACGTCGAAAATCCGAGCTCAACTATATGATAGCTATGCAAAAAATGCATTTGGGAAGAAAGGAATAATTTATAGCATTTCTCGTTTGCATAGCGAACATATCTGCAAACAGTACCGCAGTCATGGTATAAGAATTGAAAACATTGATAGCAAGACTCCTTCTAAACTTCGTGAAGATACGATTCAAGCATTTAAAAATGGCGATATTGATATAATTGTAAATGTAGATATCTTCTCTGAAGGATTCGATTGCCCAGATATTGAATTTATTCAATTAGCCAGACCTACAAAGTCTCTGGTAAAATATATTCAACAAGTAGGTAGAGGTTTGCGCAAGAATGGAGAGAAACGATGCATTATATTGGATAATGTTGGCATGTATTCTCGATTTGGCTTGCCTGATGAGGATCGCGACTGGGCATCTTACTTTTATGGAGAAGAATTTGAAAATTCAATTCAAAGTACTCGGGTTAAACAAAATACAGAAAATTATGACCATGTAGAAGTGGATCTGAGAGAAGGAAATGAAGATATGATTCTCATCCAAGACGTTAAATCTTCATCTACCATCTCTAACTCCTACACAAGTAACAATGGGAATGTCATGTCTCTAACTCCAGAGGAAACAGATACAGATACCCATTTCTCTATCTTAAGCAAACCTTTCTATATGGCTAAATACGCAATAGAAGAGACTGAAGACGGATTCTATATAGTTAACATGCGCAATCGCAATCGTATGTTTCTAACAAAGATGGGAACTATATATGGAGGTGTTATTGTCATAAAAAAGGAATCGGACAGAAACACTTTTACAGTAATAAAATCATTGACTCCATCAACCATATATTCTCCATCAAGTGTAATCATAGGAACTATACATAAAGAAGGATTGATTATGAAATTTTCCGCATTTGACAAGTCTGTTACAAATACCACAATATCAGTATAGACCTTTTAATGTGAGGAACAAGATGAAAGTATAAACTGAGTGGTCATTCCCAAAAAGGAAACATTTCGGCAACCATTTCGGGGCATTTGATTGTAATCTCTATGTTCTTGCAATAGTAATCTCTATGTTCTTGCAATTGTAATCCGCAATTCCATTCCACTATGCTTTTTCCTCTATCATAAATTGATGTCGTTTTTTTTCGTTAATACAAGATTATTCCAAAAGTTTTTCCCATTCTGTTTCATCTGGCAGAACATCTTTGTACTTCTGTGGCAGTTCGCGAGCGGTGCGATAGGTGGCAACGCCCATAGGCTTTGAAGTGTCACGGAACGAGAACTCCACAGTTTTGTTGCTTTTAGAGCGACAGAGAATGATTCCGATGGATGGGTTTTCGTCGGGCAACTTAACATACTCATCGAGAGCAGATAGATAGAAGTTGAGTTTGCCTGCATATTCGGGTTTGAACTCACCATACTTGAGTTCAATGCAAACAAGACATCGGAGCTGTCGGTTGAAGAAGAGCAAGTCAATGAAATACTCCTTGCCGTCCACCACTACACGAAATTGGTTACCCATAAAAGTGAATCCGTTGCCGAGAGCAAGCAGAAACTTTTTAATGTTGGCCACAATGCCCTGTTCAATCTGCTTTTCAGGGAAATCGTTGTCGTCGTTTATTTCAACAAAGGGCATGTTATATTCGTCGCGGAAAGCGGCGATGGCTTTGCGTCGTAACGATTCATTATCAATGGCTTTATCAAAATTATTAACAAGTGTTTCCCCCTTGCTGCGGTCTTGGGCGAGCTGAATTTTGAGGGTATCTACATTCCAAAACTCGTGGGCGCATTTCTGAATGAAGAAAAGGCGGTCGGTGAGAGTTTCAGTATGTTTGATTATCTCATAATGATGTGTGAATCCAATGTTTATAAATGCATTGAATTCATCATTTTGCAAAACGTGCGTTGATAACGCACGAATTTCGACAGCCTCAAGTAAAGGTGTTATAATATCGTTAGTTGATAACGCACGATTTTCATTTGTTGACTTTAAATCGTCCGACGCTATCGTCCGATTTTCAAAAATATAACACCACTCTTCATAAAAGATACGCATTTTACGCATATTACCTTCTGAAAAACCACGTAAACCGGGCAATTCTTGTTGCAAACTTTGCGATATTGCGGCAATAGCCCCCGAACCCCATTGAGCCGAACGACTGTTAAGCGAAATGTATTTGCCAATGGCGTAGTAAAGCGATAGTAATTCACGGTTTACAAGCCGTGATGTCCGTAAACGTGTAGTTTGTATAGCCTCCTTTATGGCTTTTACCGCTTGTATATAATCCGATTGTCTGATTGATGTTTCCATATATGAAAGTTTGGGTTACTTTTTAACAATGTAATTAATCAAATCTTTAACCTCAACACCCAAGACTTTGGCAATATCGAAAAGTTGTTCTACCATTAGGCATTTGGTTACTGAAAAAAGGTGTAACACATTGTGCTACACCTTTTTATTTATAATCAATGATTCTTTTTGACCCTATTTCACTTCCTCATAATCAACGTCGGTTACATCACCACCGCCGTTGTTGTTTGAGTTGGATTGCTGGGTGTTGGCTTGCGGACCGGGCTGAGGACCTTGTGCGCCGGCGCCGGGCTGGCCTGCTCCTGCATTGTAGAGGTCTTGGCTTGCGGCTTGGAACACTGTGTTGAGTTTTGCAGATGCAGCGTCGATAGCCGAGATGTCCTGTTTCTGGTGAGCGTCTTTCAACTCTTTGAGAGCTTCTTCGATAGGAGCTTTCTTCTCAGCAGGAATCTTGTCGCCATATTCTTTGAGAGCCTTTTCGGTCTGGAAGATAAGCGAGTCGGCTTGGTTGAGTTTGTCGATACGCTCTTTTTCTGCCTTGTCGGCTGCTTCGTTGGCTTTTGCCTCGTTGCGCATACGGTCGATTTCGTCCTGAGAAAGTCCCGAAGATGCTTCGATACGTATTTTCTGCTCTTTGCCGGTGGCTTTGTCTTTGGCAGTTACGTTGAGGATACCGTTGGCGTCGATGTCGAACGAAACTTCGATTTGAGGAACGCCACGCATTGCCGGTGGTAAGCCGTCGAGGTGGAATTTGCCGAGGGTCTTGTTGTCCTTGGCCATAGGACGTTCGCCCTGAAGTACGTGGATTTCAACCGAAGGCTGATTGTCGACAGCGGTGGTGAATACCTCTGACTTTTTGCAGGGGATTGTGGTGTTGCTTTCGATAAGTTTGGTCATCACGCCGCCCATTGTCTCGATACCGAGCGAAAGGGGAGTAACGTCGAGCAAGAGCACGTCTTTAACGTCGCCGGTGAGGATACCGCCCTGGATTGATGCGCCTACTGCAACTACCTCGTCGGGGTTAACACCCTTAGAAGGTTTTCTGCCGAAGAACTGCTCAACCTCTGCCTGAACAGCGGGGATACGAGACGAACCGCCTACGAGAATAACCTCGTTGATGTCGCTTGCCTGCATACCTGCGTCTTTAAGAGCCTGACGGCAGGGTTCGATACAAGCCTTGATAAGGTCGTCGCAGAGTTGCTCAAATTTAGCACGGCTGAGGGTCATTACCAAGTGCTTTGGAACGCCGTTCACAGGCATAATGTAGGGCAGGTTGATCTCTGTGGTGGTAGAGCTTGAAAGTTCGATTTTGGCTTTCTCGGCAGCCTCTTTCAAACGCTGAAGTGCCATCGGGTCTTTGCGGAGGTCTACGCCGTTCTCTTTCTGGAACTCGTCGGCCATCCAGTCGATGATTTTGTGGTCGAAGTCGTCGCCGCCAAGGTGTGTGTCGCCGTTGGTAGATTTAACCTCGAATACGCCGTCGCCAAGTTCAAGGATTGAAATATCGAATGTACCGCCACCAAGGTCGAATACAGCGATTTTCATATCTTTACCGCCTTTGTCCAAGCCGTAGGCAAGTGATGCAGCGGTAGGCTCGTTGATGATACGGCGAACTTTCAAGCCTGCAATTTCGCCAGCCTCTTTGGTGGCCTGACGTTGCGAGTCGGAGAAGTATGCGGGAACTGTGATAACAGCCTCTGTAACTTCCTGACCAAGATAATCTTCGGCAGTTTTTTTCATTTTTTGAAGAATCATAGCCGAAATCTCTTGGGGAGTATATTGACGGTCGTTGATTTTAACGCGTGGAGTGTTGTTGTCGCCACGTACTACCTGATAGGGCACGCGCTCAACCTCTTTGGTTACTTGGTCGTAGGTTTCGCCCATGAAACGTTTGATTGAGTAAACAGTGTTGTTAGGGTTGGTGATGGCCTGACGTTTAGCGGGGTCGCCCACTTTGCGTTCGCCGTTGTCCAAAAAAGCTACTATTGAAGGAGTAGTTCTTTTACCTTCTGAGTTGGCAATTACTACTGGTTCGTTGCCTTCCATGACCGATACACATGAGTTTGTTGTACCTAAGTCGATTCCTATTATCTTTGACATTGTGTTTATGTTTTAATTTTCGTTTTTAAATTATTAATTACGTTTACCCATTAATCAATCATTATGCCGTATTTGGAGGTGTCAGTGTTGGTTTGTGTGCGTAATGTTCTGAATAATAACTGTTTAAATATTTTTTGGCACATTTTGGCATACTGACACGGGCGGCAGAAAAAATAAAAAACGACTGAAATTTTGGCAGTTTTGGTGACATTGTACTGACAGCGTGTGACATTGTGACATAATAATTATTTGTAGAGATGTGCCATGGCGCGTCTCTACGGGGCAAAAAATTGATTCATTTGTAAAAAAATGATGTTATTATATATAAGGTGTAAAAAAATCGGCAAAAAATGGAATAACTAATCGCCAAGGTTGCTATATTTGCGGTTGACTTCAAAAACATAAAAACAATGATAACATTCTGTATTGCGCTGCTCCTGCTGGTATTGGGCTATTTGCTTTACGGCAAATTGGCGGAGCGCGTTTTTAAGCCCGATTCTAAGGCGCAGACACCTGCATACGCCAAAAACGACGGTGTGGACTATATCCCCATGCCAACGTGGAAGATTTTTATGATTCAATTTTTGAACATTGCCGGTTTGGGACCGATATTTGGCGCGATACTCGGAGCTCAATTTGGCACGGCGGCATACATTTGGATTGTGGTGGGATGTATTTTTATTGGTGCATTTCACGACTATTTTTCGGGTATGATTTCGCTACGCGAAGGTGGTGCCAACCTGCCTGAAATCATTGGCAAATATCTCGGTTCTACCACAAAAACAGTTATGAGGGTATTTACAGTAATACTTTTGGTTCTTGTGGGCGTTGTATTTGTAAGTCAGCCTGCCGGTATTCTCGAAAAAATCACACCCGACTGGATGAACAACACTTTCTGGATTGTAGTTATTTTTATTTACTACCTTGTGGCAACTCTTCTGCCTATCGACAAAGTGATTGGCAAAGTATATCCGCTTTTTGCCTTTGCACTGATATTTATGGCAGTGGGCGTGTTGTTTATGCTGTTTTGGAATGGTATCCAACTTCCCGAAATTACCGACGGCATTGCCAACAGCCATCCCAACAAAGACACTACCCCGATATTCCCGATTATGTGTATCACAATTGCATGTGGTGCAATCTCAGGTTTCCATGCCACACAGAGCCCACTGATGGCGCGTTGTCTCAAAAACGAGAATCTCGGACGCAAAGTGTTTTATGGAGCAATGATTCTCGAAGGCATTATTGCAATGATTTGGGCTGCGGCTGCCATTTGGTATTACAAAGAAAAAGGTTACGGCGAATCGCAAGCTTCGATTGTGTATTTTATCACCGAAACATGGATGGGCAAAGTTGGTAGCATTTTGGCTATGCTTGGAGTAGTGTTTGCTCCGATAACCAGCGGCGACACTGCTTTGAGAAGCGCACGATTGATACTCGCCGACTTTTTTAAAATGGATCAGAGCAAAATATCGCAACGCCTTATGATAAGCATTCCGGTATTTATTGCCACCGCCCTCATAATTGTATACAGTCTTGGCGACGCAGCTGGATTTAATATCATCTGGCGTTATTTTGGCTGGAGCAATCAGGCTTTGAGTGTATTCACATTGTGGTCGATAACCGTATATATGGTCATCAATAAGAAACCTTGGATTATGGCGTTTTTACCAGCACTTTATATGACTCAAGTGTGCGTAACCTATCTCCTACTCGCTCCCGAGTGCCTCAATTTAGACCATACGCTCAGCTATATTCTTGGCGGAGTAGTTACAGTTGCCTTTGCAATAGGCTTCTTCGTCTGGAAAAACAAAAGAAGAAACAGTTTAGAAAAATAAACGAAACCTAAAAAAACACTTCATTATTCCTCTACCTCGTCTTGACGGCAAATTTCTACCTTTAATATAAAGTAGTCGGTGCCGTTGACGGGGATGAAGAGGTATTCGAGCTTGCCGTCGGTTTTGCGGGCTATATCTATAAGACCGAGACCTGCGCCACCACGGTCGGAAATTGTACCCTCGCGCAACTGCTTTTTATACATTGCATTGAGTTCTTCTTTGGTGGCATTGTTGACACATTCGAGAGCGGAAGTAAGACGTGCTATATCGTTGCGGTTTACCTTGTTGGCAGTCATTATGTAATAGATGCCGTCTTTGCGTCCAAGCATAAACAATCCGTTGACAAGGCTAAACTCGGTTTGAAACTCGGTGCTGTGCTTTTGCATATTCTGCAAAATCTCTACGAGCGAATGGTGCACACGGCGGCGTACCTGTTTCTGCTCGTTGGAGGTTTCCATCTCTTCCTCGTTTTTTTCGGTAAACATCTTTACCACCTGATGGGTAAATTGGCCAATGTAAACTACTGATATACCGTTTTCTATCAGCTCGTCGTATAGGGCGAGCACGTTATGCATAAAATTCCGGTCTAATTCCATCGAAGGTGTTTTTTCGCTCATAATAGTTTCGTTGTGTTTGTATAAAATTCTGCAATGCAATTTAATAAAAATATACATTGCTGTCAAGTGTTTTTTTTAAAAAATTAAAAAAACTTAAAAATATTATGCAATAAACGTGCTAAAAGGGGTTGTCAAGCTAAAATATTTTTTATTTTTCTTGCTTTTCAATAGCGTCAAGGCTATCTTTGAGGTCAACTATCATAGCTCGGATATTTTTTAGCGACTTAATTACCTCAAAATTAGAATCATCCTTGTCGGTATTATTTTTAAGGTGTTGTTTAGCTCCATCGAGAGTCATTCCGCGTTCTTTAACAAGATGGTAGATTTTGTGAAAATTTTCTACATCCTTAGGAGTAAAAAGACGGTTTCCTTTAGCGTTTTTTTGCGGTTTGATAATGCTGAATTCTTTTTCCCAATACCTTATGAGCGAGGTATTTACGTTAAACATTTTGGCCACTTCGCCAATTGAGTAAAAGAGTTTTCCGTTTTTTTCAGTTGCTTCTAATTCCATGGTTTTCAGATATTTGTTAATATATTAGTCGAGGCATAAGCCTCCGTTGTTTGCCATCATTTTTAGTTTGTGATAATTTTCGGGATTAATATCCTCAAAAAAGAAATCTATCGGGTTGATTGATTTGCCTTTATAAGTAATTTCGTAGTGAAGGTGAGCGGTAAGCGATTTGCCCGTATTGCCCACAAAACCAATAGTTTCGCCACGTTTTACTTGCTTTCCATAACGCACCACATAGTCGCTCAAGTGCGAATAAATGGTTTTGAATCCATTTTTGTGGTCGATAATCACCATAATGCCGTGGTCGCGTTTTTCGCCCACATATTCGATCGTACCCGAAGCGGTGGCATTCACCACAGTACCTTTAGGAGCGGCAAAGTCGATACCTTTGTGTTGCTGCGGAGTTTTGTAGATAGGGTCGAGTTTTTTTCCGTATCCGTAGGCAAGGTATTTAAGGTTTGCATTGTCGAGAGGCATCACCGAGGGAATAAATTTAAGGCTGTCTTTATGCATCTCAAGCACGTCAAAAAGAGTATTTACCGTGCTATCTTCGCTGCTTAGCATATCTGCCACATTGTTGGTGGTAGAGTTGTAATGCTTGGCAATTTGCGAAGCGTCAAGACCTTCGTAATTGTATTCGAGCGAATCAGAATCTTGAGGAGGAACGGTGCTGAAAATAGCGCGATAAATTTCGCGGTCGCGGTCTTGAAGGTCGGCCATCACATAAGTGGTTTGTTTGTAACGGTCGTTGAGCTGACCATAAACCTCTTTAAGCACCTCGTTTTCGCGATCGGTTTTGCGCTGACCCGGGGTTTTGATAGTGTACGAAATAGTGAGAAAAACCAAAAAGCCGATACTCACGGCTGCAAACAACTGTGTTAATATCGAGAAAAAAATCTTTTTACCCTTTTTCTTGTCGGTTTCTTCAAAAGAAAGCGAATCAGGGTCGAATGTGTACTTATCTTCTGACATAATAAAACAAATAATCTGTCTACGGTGCAAATTTAGTCGTTATTTTTGAGAAAAATTATAAAACACGAAAAAAAATTATTATTTTTAATATGCTCATACACAGCGAATTTCGTCAAAATTAAAAAAATATTTAAATAAAAAGCGTAAAAAATGCATACGCCGACGATTTTTTTTCGTATCTTTAACAGCAAAAAACAAATGCCTTTATAAGGTATTTTGGCATGATAAATGCACCTTTTGAACATAAAACAAAAAGTAGCAAACATGGATATAAAGTTAAAAATCAACGATGTAAAAAACCACAAATGCGAATACGACATTACCGGAGAGATTTCGGTACAGAATGTCAGTGCCATAATGGCCGAGTTTGCTAAAACATTGCCCGATTGCACCGACCTTACCATCAATCTGCGTAAGACCGACGGATTCGACACAGCGGCATTTCAACTGTTCTATTCGATAAAGAATAGTTTTGTACGCGACAAAAAACAACTTAAAGTAACCTGCGAACTTAGCGACGAAACCACAGCGTTGCTCAGTCATTGCGGAATCAACAACCTTGCCGAGGTTCTTAGCATACCTACGGCAGCATAATTCACGAACAAATAATAAAGTAAATCATATTAAACTTATTATAATGGCAAAAACAATACTGATAGTAGACGATTCGGAGAGTATTAGAGAAGTCGTTAACTTTACATTGCAGAATGCAGGCTTCGAGGTGTTTGCAGCAGGCAACGGTGTAGAAGCCCAGCAGTTTTTAGATGGTAGAAACATCGACCTCGTTATCACCGACCTCCACATGCCCGAAATGGACGGCATTGATCTAATCAAATTTATCCGCGCTACCACCAACTACAACCGCGTGCCAATCCTGTTTCTCACCACAGAATCGCAATTGGCCAAAAAGATTGAGGCTAAAGACGCCGGCGCTACCGGATGGATTATCAAGCCTTTTGTTCCAGCAAAACTTCTCGCTGCCATAAGCAAAGTGATTAGGTAGCTTTTTAGCTTTTGCACACACCTTATTTATATTATTAACAAATAACCCGATCAGCGACAGATGGACAACTTTCAGAGCAAATTTTTAGAAGAGGCGAGCGATCTGATAAATCAGCTCGAACAAGCCCTGCTTACGCTTGAGCAAGACACTAATAATCCGGAACTTGTGGATTCAATTTTTAGGATTATGCATTCGCTCAAAGGAGGTGGCGGTATGTTCGGGTTTGAAAACATCTCCAACTACACCCACAAGATGGAGAACATGTACGACCTCGTTAGACAGAAAAAACTTAAAGTTACTCGCGAAATGCTTGATGTAACTTTTGAATCTGCCGACCACATTACATCCATGCTCAACGACGACGGTTCTAAAACCGCCGAAATTGCTGCAAACGAGGCTATCCTCAACAAACGAATCGACGCTTTGCTTAACGGTGATTCTGAAACCGAAGCTATCGCAGCCACCACCAATGTCCAAACTGCCGATGCCAACACTGAAGGTGTGCAATCGTTTTACGTAAAAGTTAAACCTTACGAAAGAATTCAGCAAAACGGCACTAACCCGTTCTTCCTTATCGACGAACTCTCAGGATTAGGAAAAAACAAAACCAACATTTTTTACTCGGCTATTCCCGATTTTGAAAACTTTGTTTTCGACGAAACTTACGTTTATTGGGAGATGATTCTCGCCACTGACAAAGGCGAAGACGCGATCAAAGACGTATTTATTTTTGTTGAAGACGACTGCGAGGTAACAATCCAAAAGATTGCCGACGCAGATATTTTCCCGATGGAAGGTATTGAGCCTCTGTTGGTTTGCCGTCACGATTTTCCTTTCGACCTCGAAAAAATCAAATCGCTTGCTAATGCCATCACAGCCCTCGAAAAAGCTAAACAAGAAAAAGCCGCAAAAGAAGCCGACGCTGGCGACGAACATATAAAGAAATTTACAAAGGAATCTTCGATTTCGGGCATTAGAGTGGCTTCCGAAAAAATAGACCAGCTTATGAACCTCGTAAGCGAGTTGATTACCACTCAAGCGGGACTCAACCTCTATGCCGACAACCATAAAGACAACGAACTCACCCGTATTACCGAAAGTCTCGAAAATATCAGCCGCCAATTGCGCGACACTGCTTTCAGCATCACCCTTATTCCCATCGACTACCTTGTGGTGCGTTTCCGCCGCTTGGTACGCGACCTTTCGCGCGAGGTGGGCAAAGAGATTATTTTCGATGCTCGCGGTGCCGAAACCGAACTCGACAAAACTCTCATCGAGGGTCTGTCAGAGCCGCTTATGCACATTCTCCGCAATAGTATCGACCACGGTATCGAAACCGCCGAAGAACGCACCGCAAAAGGCAAACCTGCACAAGGCAAAATCATACTTCAAGCATATTACAGCGGCAGCCAAGTGGTTATTGCCGTTACCGACGACGGCAAAGGTATGGATTTAGACAAAATCCGCTCCAAAGCCATCGACCGCGGACTTATCAATCCCGACGAGCAACTCTCTGAAAAAGAGATTCTCGACCTTATTTTCTTACCGGGATTCTCCACTTCCGACAAGGTTACCAACATCAGCGGTCGCGGCGTAGGAATGGACGTGGTAAAACGCAAAATCTCCGACATCCGAGGCACAGTATCAGTATCTACCGAAAAAGACGAAGGCACCACAATCACCATCAAACTGCCTCTTACACTTAGCATTATCGACGGTATGCTTGTTCGCATATCCGACACCGACTATATAATCCCGCTTTCGGTAATCGACACAATTTTTGCCGTAGAGCACTCCAAAATAGAAAAATCGTTCAACAACATTATTAATATAGAAGGTGTTCAATATCCCTTCTACTATCTGCGCGACGAATTCCAAATCGAAGGCGAAAAACCCGAACGCGAAGAAATAATAATGGTAAAATACGACGACAAAAAAATTGGCATTGTGGTAGACCATATCACAGGCGAATATCAGGCTGTATTAAAACCGCTTGGCAAACTTTACCGTCAGCAAGATGTATTTTCAGGCGCATCAATTCTCGGTGATGGCACTGTGGCTCTTGTGCTCGACACTCACAAAGTAATCAACCAGTTTACAAAATATAACGACAATTAACGATAAAATATATAGCTTATGGATCAGGAAATAGACTCTTTCATATCGTTCAAACTCGGCGAAGAGTATTTTGCAATCAGCGTTTCGCAGGTGCTCAACATACTTCAGCTTGTGCAGATTACCAAAGTTCCCACCGCCCCCGACTATATGAAGGGCGTTATCAACCTCCGCGGAACTGTGCTGCCGATCATCGACATACGCATGAAATTCGGAATGGATCCGATTCAATATCAGCGCGATACCGTTATTCTTGTGCTCAATGTTATTATTGAAAACGAGAAAGTGGACGCAGGCATACTCGTAGACTCTGTTAAAGAGGTGTTTGAAATCAAAAAAGATGAGATTATGCCGCCTCCGGGTATCGGCTCTAAATACAAATCAAAATTTATCGAAGGCATCTACAAAATGTCTGACGAAAGATTTGTTATGCTCTTAGACATCGACAAGATTTTCTCTTCCGACGAAGTTGTAATGCTCAAAGAATCTGTCGACAGCGAAGAATCAGCAAATGCCAAAGAAATAGAATAACGAAATGCAGCTACCACCCATCACATATTACGACGCAAAACTGAGCGACAAAGACTTTGCACGGCTGAGCGACTTTATCTACAGCCGCTACGGCATCAAAATGCCAGAAGCCAAGCACATAATGCTCCAAAGCCGTTTGCAAAAAAGATTGCGTGCTTTGCAAATTCCCACATTTGCCGAATATGTCGACTTTGTGTTTTCGCCTGCAGGTGCCGACGAAATTGTTCACATGATGGATGTGGTATCTACCAACAAAACAGATTTTTTTAGAGAATCGCAGCATTTCGACTTTCTTACACAAACAGTGCTGCCCGAACTTTATGAAACCAACCATCAGTCGGTGATTAAAGTGTGGAGCGCAGGATGCTCTTCGGGCGAAGAACCATACACTCTTGCAATGGTGATTTCGGAATACATTGCCAATCACCGTGGATACGATTTTCAGATTCTTGGCAGCGACCTCAGCACCATAGTGCTCGAAAAAGCCGTTACAGCCATCTACCCCGAAGACCGTGTAGATATTATTCCCCTCGACCTCAAAAAGAAATATCTGCTCAGAAGCAAAGACCGCACAAAACCCACAGTGCGCATCGTGCCCGAGCTCAGAGCCAAAGCACAATTTATGAGGCTCAACTTTATGGACGAGGCTTACAACGCACCGTCGAATTTCGACATCATATTCTGCCGCAACGTATTAATCTACTTCGACAGAAAAACTCAGGAAAGCGTCATCAACAAACTTTGCCGTCACCTGCGCCCGGGAGGATACTTCTTTCTCGGACATTCTGAATCGGTAACCGGCATCGACGTTCCCTTACAACAGATAAAGCCTACAGTTTTTAAACTGATAAATTAATATTGTGAAAATGGATCAAAACGAATCTCTAATCACCGACGAAATCTTGCTCGAAGAACTTAGCAAGAGAATAGAACGCTACAAGAATGCGTTAGCCAATACAAGTTCGTACAACAAGCAGTTGTTGGAACTTAACAAAAAGCTTTCTGAGTCGGAAGCCATGAAGAGCCACTTTATCTCTAACATTACCAACGAGATAATCAACCCCTTCGCCTCAATACTCGGATTAGCCAAAAGCATCACCGAGTGCGACGACGAAAGCCCAGAAAAAATGAAACGCATGGCGGCTATGATACACCGCGAGGCGTTCAACCTTGACTTTCAGTTCAAAAACATATTTGCAGCAGCAGAAATCGAAGCCGGCGAAATTCAGCCTATTGTTTCGGTTGTTAACATCGACGAAATGCTCAACGGACTGATGCAAATGTATTCGCGCGAAATAGCAATGCGCAAACTCGAAGCCAAACTCGAAAAAGAAAACGACGACGGCACCGTGCTGCTATTCAAAACCGACGGCGACAAACTCACTGTAGTGCTTTCAAACCTTATTTGCAACGCCATCAACTTCAACCGTCAGGGTAAACAACTGATAGTAAGATACGGACGCACACCCGAAAACAAATTGAGAATCAGCGTTATCGACGAAGGCTTAGGCATTTCGGAAGAAAACCGCAAGATTATATTCGACCGCTTCAAACGTTTAGACAACGGCATCAACTCAATCAACCGTGGACACGGACTTGGTCTTTCGATCAACAAAGCCTACATCGACTTGCTCGAAGGCCAGCTACTTGTAGAGAGCAAAGAAAACGAAGGCTCTACATTTACTGTAATATTGCCCGAATCACAAGTATCGAGCAACGACTATTCAGAAGAAGGTAACGAAGTATTTTTTGGCGACGAAGAAATTTTCTAAGCCGCCCCAATTATCAGACTATGACCAGACATTTTCTATATCCGTCAACGATGTTCGCTTCGGCTCAACCAGCAGAGGTAACAACCATACTCGGCTCGTGTGTAGCTGTATGCTTTTGGGACAGATACCTCGGCATAGGCGGCATCAACCATTACATGCTGCCCACATGGAACGGCATGGAGCTCGCCTCGCCAAAATACGGCAACATTGCCATTGAGCGTCTGCTCGAACGTATGGAGCAGCTCGGGGCACAGAAAAAGAACTTGGTGGCAAAAGTATTCGGCGGCGGAGAGGTAATTTCTGTAAGCTCGGGCATTATGCACATAGGCGAAAGAAACGTTTTGGTGGCAGAGCAAATTCTCTCCGAAATGGGAATACCAATCATGAGCAGAAGCACTGGTGGACACAACGGACGAAAAATTATTTATAACACACATACTGGAGAAGTGCTCCAATGTTTTATAAAGAGTAACATGAACAAATAGATATGACATTCGAAAATAGGAAAATAAGAGTATTGATAGTAGACGACTCGGCAGTGGTAAGGCAAACATTGTCGTCGATACTTGAAACCGACCCCGCCATCGAAATCATGGGTACGGCTTGCGACCCCTATATCGCTGCTAAAAAAATTCAATCGGAAGTGCCCGATGTGATTACCCTTGATGTGGAGATGCCTCGCATGGACGGATTAACTTTTTTGCGCAAAATTATGGCTCAACACCCTATACCTGTGGTGATTATATCGAGTCTTACCGAAGAAGGAAGCGCTACGGCTATGCGTGCACTCGAATACGGCGCTGTAGACGTAATTGCCAAACCAAGGATGGATACTCAAAAATTTATCGAAGAGTCAAAAATACGCCTTTGCGAAGTGGTGAAAGCCGCAGCGCACGCACGTATTCACACCCGCAGTGCCAACACATCGTATCTTAAAGTGCAACCAAAACTTTCGGCAGATGCAGTAATAGCCAAAACCGAAGGTCCTACAAGCATGATAAAAACCACCGATGTGGTAATATCAGTGGGAGCCTCAACAGGAGGCACCGAAGCTTTGAGAGTTTTTCTCGAAGCTATGCCTATCGACTGTCCCGGAATTGTGATTGTTCAGCACATGCCCGAAAACTTTACCCGTTCGTTTGCCAACAGGCTCAATGAGATATGCAAAATAGCTGTAAAAGAAGCAGAAGACGGCGACGCAGTAACAAGTGGACGCGCACTCATAGCCCCGGGAAACAAACACACACTCTTAAAACGCAGCGGTGCCAAATACTTTGTAGAAGTAAAAGACGGACCACTCGTAAACCGTCACCGCCCGTCGGTAGACGTATTATTCCGCAGCACAGCACGTTATGCAGGTTCCAACGCCATCGGCATTATAATGACTGGCATGGGTGACGACGGTGCTAAAGGCCTTTTAGAGATGAAAGAAGCCGGTGCAAAAACCGCTGCTCAAGACGAACAAACATGCGTAGTGTACGGAATGCCAAAAGAAGCTGTTAAACTTGGAGCAGCCGACAGAGTGCTTCCGTTAGAAAAACTTGCAAATTTTGCAATTTCACCCTATTAAAATTTTGTTATTTGGTATTTAAGTTGTATTATTGCATAAAATTAGACAACAATAATTATAGAAAACATGAGTAACTGTAAAGTACTTGTAGCCGATGATGTTTTTGCCAACCAATTTCTCTTAGCGTCTATGTTAGAGGAACTTTCGGTAGGATTTAAAACCGTGTCGAATGGTCAGGAAGTTCTCGACGAACTTTCCAACGACAAATACGACCTCATATTTATGGACATTGAAATGCCCGTAATGAACGGAATTGAGGCTACTAAGCAGATAAAAAACGACTCACGTTACCAAAAAATACCGGTAATTGCGCTCACCGCACACGACATCGACGAGTTTCAAGGTCAGTTTACCGAAGCTTGTTTCGACAGCATTGTGGAAAAGCCTTTTACTATTGATTCGATTTCACATGTACTCGCAAAATTCAACTTTCAATAACGAATAATATGAAAACCGATACCCGACATAATACAGCATACTCATACGCCCTGATGGGATTTCTCATCGGATTAGGGTTTATGGCCATTATAGTTTTTCTTGGCTTGGTGTTTTTAAACAAGCCGATATCTTTTGATATCTTAGTAGAACTATTTAGAGACAATCCCTCGCTGTGGATCACTCTGTTGCTGCCATTTATTGTGGGTGGGTTTGGATACTATTTGGGCAACGAATTTTTTCGCAAAACCAACGACCTGAGAAAAGACATCCGCAACGAGCAGCAAAAATCGCGACAGATGTTCGACTTTGTAGAAAAAATCCGTCTTGGTCAAACCGACGCCCAATACGAAATTCGCGAAGGCGACGAAATCGGTAAAGCGCTTATCAACCTCCGCGACGAAATCAAACGAAGCAAAGCCGAAGAAGACGCCCGTAAAAACGAAGACCAACAGCGACATTGGATTACCGAAGGTATTGCAAAATTCGGTGCCATACTTCGTGAAAATATCGGCGACCTTGAAAAACTATCTAATGAGGTAATTATGAACCTTGTAAAATATGTCAACGCTCAGCAAGCTGGCTTTTTCATATTGGTAGACAACAACGGCGAAAAATATTTCAATATGACAGCATCTTACGCCTACGGACGTACCAAATACCCCGACAAACGCATTGAATGGGGCGAAGGTCTTGTGGGCGAGTGTGCTATCGAAAAAAAGACAATCTTTGTGCCCGAAGCCGCAAGAGATTATGTAAAAATCACTTCGGGTCTCGGCAAGGCTAATCCCCGCACCTTAGTAATTGTGCCTCTCAAATTCAACGACGAAATCTATGGCGTGGTAGAAATTGCATCGTTTATTGTATATCAACCTTTTGAGATTGAATTTATCGAACGCGTTGCAGAATCTATCGCCTCCACTATATCAAACGTAAATATCAACCTCCGCACCGCACGACTCCTCAAAGAATCACAGGAACAAGCCGAAATAATGGCTCACCAAGAGGAAGAGATGCGTAAAAACATGGACGCACTCAAGCACATGCAGACCGAGGCAGCAAAACAGAGCGAACAGTTTGTAAGCTTCACCAACTCGGTAAACCACACCATGATACGTGCCGAATACAGTGTAGAAGGTTACCTATTGTACGCCAACTCTAAATTCCTCAGCAAACTTGGATACGCATCTGCTACCGAAATTCAGGGCAAACATATATCAATGTTTATTAGCGACAAAGACAAAGCTTGGTTTAACGAGCTTTGGCAAAATCTCGCTATCGGCGGAAAACACTTTGAGGGTGATATGAAACACGTTACCAAAGCAGGCACCGATGTGTGGACAATGGCTACTTACGTAAGTGTGCGCGACCACAACCGCCGCCCTGTAAAAATTCTTTTCCTTGGTATCGACATCACCGACTCTAAAAAACAGAGCCTCGACTATAAAGGTCAGATCGACGCGCTCAACCGCTCCACAATGAAGGCAGAATATGCCCCCGACGGTCGTGTATTGGAAATGAACCACAAACTTTCTGACGTTCTTCAGTTTACACCCGAAGAACTCAGCAAGCGAACAATTTTCAACTTTCTTACAGCATACGACCTCGACGAATTTAAGATTATTTGGAAAAACATCATCAACGGCGTACCTTTTGAGGGTCGTCACAAATGGTTTACCAAAACTGGCGAGGAACGCTGGTTTCAAGGCACTTACACCGTTGTTCACGATATGTACGGCGAACCTGCAAAAATCGTATTCATCGGCAACGATATCACCGAACAAATACGTATTGAGGATAAGAGCCGCGAGCAAACCGAACTTTTGCGCGAACAAGAACAAAAACTGCAGCAAAACAAAGTGGAACTCACCAAAAAACTCAAAGAAACCCGCGAGGAGATGAAGATGCAGTTCCGCGAAGTAGAGATTGTAAAAGAACTGAGCGACAAGACATTAGAAGGTATGTTAGACGCAGTGGTTACCATCAACCAAGACAACAAGATAACATTCTTCAACCGTGCCGCCGAAGAACTTTGGGGTATCTCTGGTGATGAAATTTTAGGCAAAGACATTTCTGCTCTATTGCCCACCGACAGTGTTACAGCAAACGAAAACTATCTTGGCAACTTCTTCAAGGCAAACGACACATCACTTGTTGCCCGTCGTACCGAGGTGTTTATCCTTGAAAAAGACGGCACTCGTACCAATGTGCTCGCCACTCTGTCGGAAGCATCCACAGGCGAACGCTACTCTCTCACCGCATTTATCCAGAAGATTGAGGTAGAGTTGTTTTAAGGCCTTGACATGTAATAAAAAAAATAGTTGGTATGAGGAATTATAAATTCGTCATATTGATGATGGTTTTAGCCTCATTGTTGTGGCAATGCTCCGACAAAGATGATGACCCACAAGGAGTATCTTCTAAGGAGCGTCAAGATACCGCTATAGCCTTGACTATTTACCACGAGATTTTAAACAAATATTCGCCCATTATTAACAACGAAACAGATGCCCAGATACTCAGCAGAGCCAATGCCGAGCGTACCTTTATATCTAACTATCATCAAAGCTACACAATCTACCATGGGCAAATGATTTACAAATATGAGCTTTACGTTTATCCATCTTCTTCTGGTGGATATGTTGCATATTACACTACATACAAAGCAATAGAAGATTGCGATGACAGAGGCGAACCAGACCATTACCTCGAAGTGGGAGACGATGAGCACTCCCTATATTTTATTTATCCAGATTCTTGTTATCATTGGTATTATGAATCTGATATTAAACGTTTTAGTTATAACAACCACGAACTTATTGAAGAATCGCCGTCGTTGCCAACTTTAGAACGCGTTATCTCCGATGTGGATATAAACAATATGCCGCAATATGTGGAAAGCAGTATCCACTACGAGTTTAATCCCGACGATATGTCGCTAATTGTATCGTTCGATAAAATGGCCGACAATAATATTATTTACTCAAGATTCTATCATTGCTCATACGTGTGGCAAGGTGATGGTTTTATTTTCCGTGAGTGTTTTTCTAAAAAATAATCTTCTTTGTGTGTATTATTTCGCAAAAATTCATTATATTGTAATGTGATAATATAGTATTATTATTTTTATTATAATGCAATATATCAACAAATTACACTAATATTATAATTTTAAAACACCTAATATTATGGATACTATATTTTGGCTTGTTCCTGCGGCGTCGCTGCTTGCGCTGTCGTTTGCTTTCATCTTCTTTAAACAGATGATGAAGGAGGACGAGGGAACGGATTTGATGAAAAAAATAGCCTCGCACGTGCGCAAGGGCGCGATGGCTTATCTCAAACAGCAGTACAAGGTGGTAGGAATCGTGTTTGTGGTTCTTGCCGCTATCTTTGCCGTGATGTCGGTGTTCGACTTGCAAAACGGCTGGGTTTGGTTTGCATTCCTTACAGGCGGATTCTTTTCGGGTCTTGCCGGATTTTTTGGAATGAAAACCGCCACATACGCTTCGGCTCGCACTGCCAACGCTGCACGAAAAAGTCTCAACAGCGGACTTAAAGTGGCCTTCCGCTCTGGTGCGGTTATGGGCTTAACTGTGGTGGGTCTTGCTTTGTTCGACGTGGCAGTATGGTTTTTAGTGCTCGACTACTTTATCCCTGCCGAAAATCACCTTGTAATTATCACCACCACAATGCTTACCTTTGGTATGGGTGCTTCCACACAGGCTCTGTTTGCACGTGTGGGCGGTGGTATCTACACCAAGGCTGCCGACGTGGGAGCCGACCTCGTAGGCAAAACCGAATACAATATTCCCGAAGACGACCCCCGCAACCCCGCCACCATTGCCGACAATGTGGGCGACAATGTGGGCGACGTGGCTGGTATGGGTGCCGACCTTTACGAATCGTATGCCGGTAGTATCTTGGCTACCATGGCGTTAGGTGCGTCGGCGTTTGCAACATCGGCTGTGGAAGGTATGCAGATTAAGGCGGTGCTTGCTCCGTCGATTATTGCCGCTGTGGGCGTGGTGCTCTCTATTCTTGGCATTTTTATAGTAAAAACCGACGAGGATGCTGGCATGAAAAAACTTCTTGCAGCACTCAGCCGTGGTACCAATACAAGTGCAGTGCTTATTGCCGCTGCCACATTCTTGATTCTCTGGGGATTGGGCATCGACAACTGGATTGGAATATCATTCTCAGTAGTATGCGGTTTGTTGGCTGGTGTAATTATCGGTAAATCAACCGAATACTACACTTCGCAGAGTTACCGTCCCACACAAAAAGTGGCAGAAAGCAGCGAAACTGGTCCTGCTACGGTAATTATATCTGGACTTGGTTTGGGTATGACCTCTACCGCCATTCCCGTTGTTACTGTGGGCGTGGCAATTGTGATGGCATTTCTCTGCGCAATCAATTTTGATATTCACAATATTCTTACCCCTGCCAACCTCAGCCTTGGTCTTTACGGCATAGGCATAGCCGCAGTGGGAATGCTCTCAACTCTCGGAATCACCCTTGCCACCGACGCTTACGGACCAATTGCCGACAATGCCGGTGGAAACGCCGAAATGAGCGGTCTTGAACCCGAAGTGCGCAAACGTACCGATGCTCTCGATGCTCTTGGCAACACCACAGCCGCCACAGGAAAAGGCTTTGCCATTGGTAGCGCGGCTCTCACCGCTCTTGCACTTTTGGCATCGTATGTGGAGGAAATCAAGATGGCATTAATGCGCGTTGGCGAGGCTCTGCCCAATGGCGTGGAGGCTGCAAAAGCCACATTGGTTGACTTTATGAATGCTTACAACGTCAATTTGATGAACCCGATAGTACTTGTGGGCGTGTTTATTGGCGCAATGATGGCATTCCTGTTCTGTGGATTTACAATGAACGCCGTGGGACGTGCCGCTCAAAAAATGGTTGAGGAAGTTCGCCGTCAATTCTCGCAAATCAAGGGTATTCTTGAAGGCAAAGCCGACCCCGACTATGAGCGTTGTGTGGCAATATCTACCAAAGGCGCTCAGCACGAGATGCTCCTCCCCTCTTTGTTAGCGATTATTGTTCCTATCGCAGTGGGACTTTTGCTCGGTGTGGCAGGAGTGCTAGGATTGCTCATTGGCGGATTAAGTTGCGGATTCGTTCTCGCTGTATTTATGGCAAATGCCGGTGGTGCATGGGACAACGCCAAAAAATACGTTGAAGAAGGCAACTTTGGCGGCAAAGGTTCTGATTGTCACAAAGCCACCGTTGTGGGCGACACCGTAGGCGACCCGTTTAAAGACACCTCCGGACCTTCGCTCAATATCCTTATCAAACTAATGTCGATGGTATCGGTAGTAATGGCAGGATTGACAGTGGCTTGCTCGCTGTTTTAGAGTGTAATTAAGATTATATAAGTTGGATATGCCGGTGGGTGGATTATTCCGCCACCGGCATATTTCCTTTTATCTCCACATCAACAGCCTTAGCCGAAAGGGAATCTTTTGAAAACCTCACTACTGCCATTTGGGCTTTGCGGCCTTGGGGTTTGGATTGGTCAAAAACAAAATTGCCAAGACTGTAAAATACAGGCACTTTGCCGATGGTATCCATGGGTTGTATCACGTGGGGATGATGACCAATAATCAAATCGGCTCCGGCTGAAACCAATTCGGCGGCTGAATATCGCTGTGTAAGCGATGGCGTAGATATAAATTCTGTGCCCCAATGAAGTATTGCAACAACGTAATAATCAGAATGTTGGCCTTTAAAATTGCGTATTTCTTTGGCAAGGGTGGAACAGTCGGCTTGATTGATGTCGGGAGTGTTTTCGATGTTTTGCCAATTTTCTACACGCAGAGGACACGAATTAAAAAGGGCTACATTAATTCCGTTTTTGTGGATAAGGGTTGGCGCAATGCGCTCTTTTTGCGTTAAGCCATAGCCCACGGTGGCAATGCCAACAGATTCAAGATGATGGACAGTGCTTTGCAATCCTTGGCGACCCTGATCCATAGTGTGATTGTTGGCAAGGGCACAATGAGTTACTCCGGCTTGTTTAAGACCTTCGGAACATTTGGAATCGGCCCGGAAAATATATTTTTTGTTTACAGGCGAGGCAGTGTCGGTAATGGGACATTCAAGGTTTATTACCACAAAATCGGCATTAAGAAAATGGTGTGAAACACCACGAAAAAGGTCTTTCACACCGTTTTTTTCTATTACAGGTTTTACCCCTCGGTCGAGTAGTACATCGCCGGTAAAGACTATGGTTATGTTATCGTTGTTGTTGCACGATATTGATAACAAGATAACTATTAACCAAATCAATTTCCACTTCATAATAATTTTTTTAAACAACGAATTAAACTAATAAAACTAATATCATAAGTAAACCAATTTCGTTTTATCCGTTTAATTCGTTGTTAAAAATTAAAAATTAGCACCCTGAACTATAAAGAAACGCTTCGTTGATTATGGTTTCGTTGTCGTTCATAAGAGGTGTAAACCAAGCGGGTTGCGGAGGTTCTTGTTCGTCGTCGAGCATCTTTTGCCATTCTTCGTCGGTGAGACGGTTGTCCATAGGACGAACAAATTCGTAGTAACTAAATGTGGCTCCGCGAGTTATGTATGTTTTGCCATTGATTTGCACAAGAGCGTAAATCACATTGGGATTGCCGGTGGCCTCGTAGAGAATACCGTTTTTGCTGCATCCGTCAACATTGCGGGTAAACACATCGCAAACCACAGCCACGCGCTTGTCGGCACCTTTTACAAAACCCCAAGAGTCGGGAGTATCGGCATCGGGATTGAGCACCGAAAGTGTAAAGTATTCCATACTACTACCCATTGTGCGGATTGTGTTGAAATCTTCCGATGAGAGTTGTTCTCCGTTGAGTTCTTTTTGGGTAACGTCGATACAGAACTGAATTTTTTCCATCAATTCTGAATTTTTGTTGCGAAGGTCGGCGGTATACATGTTGTTGGCATCGAGAATGTTAGTAAGATGTTTTACCGACTCTTTCAATTTGTTCCAGAAAATAAGATTGGGCTCAACAAAACCTACGAGAACGGGTTCGGGAAGCATTTCGTCGCCACCACATTCTGCCATCATAGGTTGTTCGGCGTAGAGAACAGCATCATGTTTGAGTTCTGCCCACGAAGCAAGTGCGGTGTTGAGATTGCGCAATTGATATGCAGGCGATTTCATAAAGTCGGGATAATTCTTGTCGGTTTTTTGAAGGGCAGTGAGCGATTCAATCCATTTGTTGTAACTTGTTGAGTTCCAACCGTCAAAATTGTTGAACAGACCTTTCATCTTAGAACGAGTTTGAGCATATTCGCTCCAACTTTTTGAGTCGGTGCAGAAAGTATCCAAAAGTGCGGTGGCAGCCTTAATGCCAAAAGCATCAAACACATCCAAGCCTTTGGGATAAGCACGTTCGGCGTTAGGTTGTTCGTCGCCCATATTGCCGAGCACCTCGTTGTCGGGTTCGTAACGCTGAGGCATAAAGTTGAGTTTGTCGGGACAAGAGATTTGTACTTTGGGAGTTATGCGGTTGGCAGTTTTGAATTTTTCTTTTACCCAATCAACAATTTGAGAGCGTTTGTCGCCTTTAACAAGTTCGGTAAGGTCGGCACCGGGGAATTTTTCTGCCATAAAATCAGCCATGTCGATAATAGCCACATTGTCGGGCACACCCATAAGGAATGTAATCATGTTGTAAACATTCATACAATCGTTTTTGGAGTTTTGATCCAATCCGTTGAAAATGTTTGCCATAGCAATAGCGCGGTTAACGGCACGCTCGTCGTCCATAGCAAAGAAAGCGGTTTGAAGCCACATCATACACTTAAAATATGCCTTAGATTTTTCGTTGCGGGTGTAGTGTCCGCGGGGTTTAAACAACGAATAATACATATCGCTCTTGGCTTGCAACAGTGGCGACATACCATCTTGCAGAGCTTCAATAGCTGTAAGTTCTTTATTGTAAGCGTCTTTGAAATTTTGCGGAACAGTTACGTTTTTGTTTTTGAGCAATTTGATACCCACAGCGTAAAATGTGGCAACAAAATCGGCTAACTCTTTGGCATTCTGCACATCAGCACCGGCAGCCGACGAATTTTCGTAACGCATTGCTCCGGCATGCATCGCATTCATAAAACGGTCGAGACTGTTGGTAAACTCATTGTTTTCCAATGTTTTAAGAATGTAGCTAAAATACATGTGGTAAGCCTGAAGATAAAGGTCGGTGGTAATGAAACTGGGCAATACCTTGTAGTCGTTGTCTTCGTAAATTTGAAACAATTGCTCTTTGTCTGACGGCTCAAATGCAATGTTGTAACGGCTGAGAAGTGTAGCCAATTTTTTGTCTAAAGGTTTGCCGTCGTTTACTTGATAGCGGTTGATGGCAAGGGCAAGGTTGTTGAAATTCAAGCCGTTATCATTGAGAGTGTTGTTCTTTTCAAACTCTGCCATCTTAGCCGAAA
>JAGCDD010000049.1 GCA_017651345.1 Bacteroidales bacterium
ACTTTCCAGTACAACAAGATTTTCCCCTGCAAAAAAAACCGACATCGGGTACAAAGGCTGTTCTTCTAAGTCCAAACGATGTAATTCGACATACATTGTGTCAATATCAATGTCATCCACAAACGTAGTTGCAGATGACACCGAAGATGAATTTACGTTTGTAAAACAATTAGTCAAAAATAACATTAACACGAATAGAATTATCGGCATTATTCTTTTCATCACTATATGCATTTCTTTATTGCTGTTTTAGTTACTTACTTTGTTACTTGTGTTTAACGTCCCGAACTTCAGCCCGAGACAAAGAAACTCGCAAGTGTCGTCGCAAAAACGTCAGCCGTCCGTTCTTCCGTGCGCATCAGATGAACATCAGGCTTTGTATTTTGTTTCGACGTTGCAAAGATACATTTGCAAAAATAAATAAAAAAGTAAAATATTGTTAAACAATTATTTTTCTTCTTCTCCGTGCCCTCCGTGTCTCCGTGAGAGAATATAATTCTCGTCCTCCGTGAGAGAATATTATTTCAATTTGTAAATCACTATCACCGGATTGTCGTCGGGCTTTATGGCTTTCAATTTTTCCATATCCTCGTCGGAGATTTTGTTGTTGAAGTTGGAGCCGTCCCAGCGGTATTCTTCGGGGATTTTGTTTGATGCAAATTTGTCAGGTCGGATTAGACCCACAAACCAGTTGTCGCTGTTGGTGCATACATTTTCGATTGACATATACATAGTTAGCGAACGTTGTTTTGCAGTAATGCAAACGCTTTTGCCGGTCTTTTTGTTTGTGAACAACAATTTGCCTTTGTTGTGCCCTTCGACCAAATGTGTATATAAATAATCTTTTGATTCCAAATACTCTCCTTCAAAAATGTATTTGTCGCTTGGTATATCTTGTTCCATATCCCGCATCCTTTCGTATTTTGAATAGTCACGAATGGCCATTGGATATTTCAACTTGTATTTCGTCTTTATGGTATTGTCCTTGAAAAAATAAATATTGTTGTCAAGCATTGTTTTTATATTAAACCCTCCTTCATACGGCATAATGTATTTTTTGAATGTGAAAGGATACTGGCAATTACCCACTATAAATGTGTCGATTATTGTACCCGTAGTGTCACCAGTGGATATTGCAAAACTATTGTTCGGCATTTCTTGTGCGACTATCATAATGTTGTCCGAAATATTAATATCCCTAATTGCACTCAATCCATCCAATTGATGATATGAGAGGAAATCACCGTCTGAATTGAATTTCATTAATTTGTTCCCACCTGCATCATAGATGTAAAGCAAATTGTTGGTTTCGTCATACGACATCGCAACAGGAGTCGCAATTTCTTTTGGTCCAGTACCTTTGGCAATTTTTGTGATAAATTTTCCCTGATGGTCGAATATATTTATTCCAGTAAGAAGGTCTTGTATAAAAATATTTTGCGGGCTTACGTGAACATTATATATAAATGATAACAAAGATTCATTAGAAATCTCCAATGGTATTATCTTAATGCTGTCAATCAAATCGTCAATTGGAACAGCCTCATTTTCCAACGCTTCGGCAAGGTCAAATTCAATCACACCGTTTTCAACACTGGTATTTTTTGTTTGCCCTCCGCATCCACAAATTGCTGCAATTAGGAATATAATGAAATTGTATATAAATAATTCTTTCTTCATTGTTTTAATGTTTTTGTTTGCTGCAAAGATACGGAGATGTTTCTGAAATTGCAATTTTTTTTATCTCACGGAGGCACGGTACACACGGAGTTTTTATTGTTTGCTCATTCTCCGTGCCCTCCGTGTCTCCGTGAGAGTTTTACAATTATAGATTGTCCTTCAACTTATAAATCACAATTATTGGATTGTCGTCCTCTTTGGCGTTTTTGAGGATTTCGATGTCCTTGGCGGATAGAAGGTTGTTGGGATTTATGATTTCACCTTTCTCCGATAGGACTTCTGGAACAATGATTCCGTAGAACATATTATGATGTCCGGGAAGTTGCTCTGTACTTGTCGTTTTCATCAAATTGAAAATGCTATTTTCTTCTTGGTTTCCTGACTGCCAAGTTTTTCCGTTTTTTTTATTATAAAAAACTGTTTTAATATTTGTATTTTTGCCATACAACTTGAAAATCAAATAATCGTCGCAGTTTTGCAACTTCCCGCCAAACACGTATTGACCCTCGTCCATATTGTTGTCCAATGCCTTTCTGCCGCCGCCCTCGTAAGAAGGTTTATCGATATCTTTGCACGTAGAATAATCATACCGAAAATCAGAATAGTCAAGACGGTATTTAGGACTCAAACTGTCATTTGCATAATTGTAAACATTATCATCCCCGAATCTGAAAACCAAGCAATTAACATCGTCAATGCAACTCAGATGTTTATTCAAGAAAGTAAACGGATTTTTGTCAAGTTTTGCCTCTGAAATTTTAACAAAATTGGTGTCGGTTTTTATCACACTGAATTTTTGTTCATGGAAATCCGCCCAATGAGGACGCACCAATAGAAATCCGTCGCCATATTTTATTGTAAAGACAACAGACTCGTTGTAATTTTTGTCCCAAACATATTGACCGTCGCTCGTGTACTTGAAATATTTTCGCATTGGATCAGAAAAAACATACAAATTGTTTCCACCATAAAAAATGTCAGATACACTGGTAAATTCGCCCGGTCCGTTGCCGCGTACAAAACGTTTGGCAAATTTTCCACTTCTATCAAACATTATCAAGCCGAGGGATTCCATATAACTGTCTGAGAGAAAAATATTGCTGTCGGTAACGATACAATCAAGCAAATCGCCCACCACACTTGCCTCGGTAGTTTCGAGCGGAATGAGTTCCACGCTCTCAATCATATCCTCAAAATTTCGAGGTTCGCCTTTGAGGGCAGAATTAATGTCGATTACAATTGCGCCGTCATCAGATTGTGCAGCCTTCTTTTCAGTTGACGTGCAGCCAATTACGAAAAGAAGAATGAAGAATAGTACAAGTTTTGTTTTCATTATTTTAATGTTTTTGTTTGCCGCAAAGATACGGAGATGTTTTTGATGTTGCAAGTCCCCTTTTGTGGATATTTTTGCCTGATTTGCCTTTCAAAATATCCTGTTGCAAAAACACAGCAATCTAAATCAATCCGTAATTGATGGTGTGGGTTACTACCGCTGTGAAATTTGACAGTCCCAACGACTTTATTATATTTTTGCGGTAGGTCTTGATGGTATCTTCCGATTTGGATAGTATGTCGGCTATTTCTTTGATCAAAAAGCCTTTTGCGGAAAGTTTGATGAT
>JAGCDD010000050.1 GCA_017651345.1 Bacteroidales bacterium
GCTTCTTTGTTCGGTTTGACTAACGGAGTTAATCATCTCATCAATTCTTTTAATGTGTGTCATATTCAATTTATATATTTTTCTTATATTATTTATATGAGTGTGTTCAACACTTTCATTTGTTTTGTTCGTATATTCGCCAAAGGTTAGCACATAGACAAGTTTGAATACAATATCTCGTTTATCTTTATCGGATTTCATTGCAGAAAGAAACCATTCATCAACAATGATTTCTATATTCCACAAAATACAATCATTCGTTATTGGTGTGTTGTTATTGTATGTTATTGTTTTTTTATCTACAATTATATGATACGCTATATCTGGTTTGTGTTTTCCACCTCCATAAGCACGCTGCAAGGATTCTTTTGTGCCATAATGTCGTGAAACCCGCAGATTTATTATGTTGTCATTCTCTATCGCCACAAACCCTCTATAGTAACTTGGGTCTTTGTCACTTGATTGTTTTTGTGGTCCCTTCATTTGAAATTCAGAAACAAACCAATTAACAATCTCATCTGCATCACGAAAATCAATTTTCACAAAATCTTTTTCCAACAAATTTACTGCCGTTTCAGTATCTTGTTTACAATCAGCATAATCGTGTTTACTCTGATGATAATCTTCTATCCATCTAAACACATCATCAACATTGGGTTTGTCATTATTCATACCCCCATACTATATTCTTCATATTATTTATAAAGACTAATCATACGGTTGCAGGTCATAAAGAAAATCCTCGTTGTATTTTACGAAGTGATATTTTACAAGTTTTTTTGTCAAATATTGGTTTTGCGTGATTGACCAAACTAAACCGACACTTTCTTCGTTCCGAATGTTGCTATAAAGATTGCATATATTTCTATCGTTGTCACCAAATGTATATAACAATTCAAATTGGTTGTTATCCGAAAAATATTCGTCAATCATTTCTTGAAATGAGTATTCACAATTATCTAATGGAACATCTCCATTCAAAAACTCATTTATTGAATACTGGCGAAGAATTAGAAACGAAACTATTTTACCATCATCGTTAATCATCAATTTGCTGTGTTCAAAACAAATGTCTGAACGTGTTGCCAATGCTTCTTCATTCAACAATTTTGCCATTTTCGGCAAATCTTCTTTTGTTACATTTCTAATTTCCATAATGTTTATCTTTATTATGATTATTGATGTTTATTATGCAGCGATATTTTCAATTCCAAGACCAAGCAAATTGGTTAATGCCTCGTCAACGTCCCGATGATTTAACCGATAGCAGAACTCATCAACATATTCCTGCAAATGCTTAACCGAAACGTGGTGGTATATCCCATATACTCCACGTTTCAGTATCGCCCAACAACTTTCTATTGTGTTGGTATGCTTACCATCGCCTAACGAATAAACCGCACTATGGCCTATTTTGATATGATAGAAATTTTTGTCCGTCTTGCCGTCTAAAATGCCATAACTCTTTAATTGGTCGGTCATTACAGTCGTGTTCTTTTTACACACTTCATTCAACACAGAGAGTAGTTGTTTGCCACTTAACTTCTTACCCTCTTTATTCGGAAAAGCAACCTTTGCGTGGATTCTGCCGCTGCTGCGTTCCACTACTCCGACAACGGGTGTCTTATTCGTTCCACGACCTCTTTTCGCTTTCTTTGTTGCCTTGCCTTTATGTGTATTCTCCTTGCGTGGTTTGCCGCCCACATAGGTTTCATCTATTTCAACGATTGCCTCAAAGGTGTCTTTGTGTGATTCCGTACCCATCGCTCGTCTGATAAGGTTCAGCATACGAAATGCACCCTTATATGACTTCATACCAAGTTCTCTTTGTAGTTGCAAACCGCTTATGCCTTTACGGGCGATAAGAACTAAATTCAACGCAAACAACCACATACGCAAGTCCAAATGCGTATGCTCAAATATCGTACCCGTTAAGGCAGAAAACTCACTCTTGCAGTTGTTGCAATAGAGGTATCGGTGGTTGTATTTCTGATGATAGATTTTGTGGTGAACGCAACCGCACTTGGGGCAGACATACCCATTTTTGTACTTTGTGGAAACGATGAAATCTATTGCATCGTTTTCGGTTGGAAACCTTTTGAAAAATTCAATATGGTTCATACTCTTTGCTTTTGAATACAGTGCAAAGGTACGAAGTCTTTAGGTGTGACTATGATTTTTGCGAGTAGCAGAAATCCGCTACAAGACTAAAAGGGATAATTCCGTTTATATTTGTTACGATGTTTACTGTTGACTATGATCGGCACGGCAATGGCGGTCACGACAGCGGCGACCGCGATGACGGCAATGATAAAAATCCCAATGGTACGCATAATATTAAACTCTTGAATTAAAGATTTGGCAAAAATACAAAATTTCCCCGTCACTCCGGCAGTTTTTATTCTTTCATTGATGCAATCTGAAAAAAATCCCCCAACCATAAAATATTCCTCCCCCACCCTGCGTTACACCCATGTAAACAAAAACCGCCGTCATGTCCAAAACCAATTCCCTCCTTCTGGCAGTCCTGCTCTGCAGCGCCGTGGTCGCCGTCCCCGCCGCCGCGCAGACCTCGTACACCGTCACCGGCCGTTTCAACTA
>JAGCDD010000051.1 GCA_017651345.1 Bacteroidales bacterium
GTGTAAATGTTATCGACCTTATCAAAGCCAAAATTGTGGCCGACAACTCTGGATTTAGCATTTCGCTCAACGACCTCAAGGAGCATTATCTCGCAGGTGGAAATCTTGAAAAAACTATCGAGGCGTACATCTCTGCCAAGAAAGCAAGTTTGCCCGATTTTGAATTTAAAGATATTGCAGCTATCGACCTTTCTAACCTCGACGTGGTGGAATCTGTGAAATCTGCCATTACGCCCCGTGTTGTTGAAACCGACGGTGTGCGCGGTGTGGCTCGCGACGGAGTGGAAATCACTATGAAAGTGAAGGTTACTATCCGTTCGCATATCAAAAATATTATCGGTGGTGTAAGCGAAGAAACTGTGCTTGCCCGTGTCAACGAGGGTCTTGCCACACAAATTGGTCTTGCTAAAAGTCATAACGAAATATTGCAAAACCCTTATCTCGTTGCCGACAAAGTAGAAAATGCCAATTTGCACGCCAGCTCGGCTTACGAGATTCTTTCGGTCGACGTTTCGGATATTAAGGTGGGTAATGATGTGGGCGCAGGTTTAAAATCTGTACGTGCCAAGGCTATGGCAGAGGAGGCTCGCGCCGAATTGATTCTTGCCGAGGAAAAAGTTCAAAAGGCTATGGCGTCGGCTTTTCTTGATGGCAATCTTTCTATTAAAGATTACACCGATATCAAGAACAAGCAGGCTGATACCCTTATGCGTCAAAGTTTTGCCAAGCTTGACGATTCGGGCAATCAGATTACCAAAGAAGACATTCTTGAATCCGAAGATGCCCTTCCGTCGATCGACGATGAGCAAAAGAAATCGTAAAAAAAAACCAAATGCTCGTATCACTACGAGCATTTGGCCAACAACTTTAAATTTTAAGAATTTGAGAAAAAGTGGGAGTAACAGGATTCGAACCTATGACCCTCTGCTTGTAAGGCAGATGCTCTGAACCAGCTGAGCTATACTCCCGTTATTCACGGTTTTTATTGTCATTTTTCTATGTGGGAGTAACAGGATTCGAACCTATGACCCTCTGCTTGTAAGGCAGATGCTCTGAACCAGCTGAGCTATACTCCCGTTGTTCACGGATTTATTGTCAATTTCTATGTGGGAGTAACAGGATTCGAACCTATGACCCTCTGCTTGTAAGGCAGATGCTCTGAACCAGCTGAGCTATACTCCCGTTCAATGTGCGTCTTTCGCTTTTTGCGTTGCAAATGTAGAGGTTATTTTTGTATCTGCAAACTTTCTGCGCTATTTTTTTACATCTTTTTTGTATTTTTTTTTAAGTGGTTGATATTGCGCTTCTAACAGACTTCACGTTTATGTTATCACTTTTTATAACAATTTTTATTTTTGTCGTGCGTTATATCTTGGATTTATATTAATATTAAACAAGATGAAAAAACTTATAGCTATTTTAACTGTCCTCTGTCTTTTTTCGGCTTGCAGCAAGGACGAAAACGATGAGCCGAACAACATTCCTGACAATAAAACAGAAAATATCGACGACACTCCAACAGCCAAATCTGCCGACGATTACCGCGGTCTGATGCGCGATTTCGTTACCAAAATTAGCAAAATTGGTAAGTCGTCTAAACCCGGTTTTGTGGTTATTCCTCAAAATGGTATTCAGCTTGTAACCACCTCCGACGAATCTGACGGACCTCTTGCCGAACAATATCTTGCCGCTATCGATGGCCACGGTCAGGAGGATATTTTTTATGGTAATCCCGATGATAATGTGGCTTCTTCTAAAGATGATATTGAATGGCTTCGTGGTTATCTCGACCGTTCGAAGGCTAAGGGCAATGTGATTCTCTGCACCGATTATTGCAGCACAGAATCTAAAATGAAAGATTCGCGCGAAAAGAATGCAGCCGCAGGTTATTTGGGCTATCAGGCTATCGAACGCAATCTCAACGTGATTCCTTCGTATAAGCCTTACAATGAAAATGATAAGGTGATTAATAAGTTGAGCGATGCACAAAACCTTCTTTATATTCTTCAGCTTGAGGATTTTAAATCAAAAGATGACTTTATCAGCAAGGTTTGCGCCACCAATTTTGACCTCTTGATTACCGATTTGTTTTTCTACGAGGAGGCTCCGTTTACCGCTGACGATGTTGAACGCCTTCGTCAGAAAAATAACGGTGGCAAACGTATGGTGGTTTGCTACATGTCGATTGGCGAGGCTGAGGACTATCGTTTCTATTGGCAAAAAGGTTGGAAACGTGGTAATCCTGAGTTTCTCGACTATGAAAATCCCGATTGGAAGGGTAATTTCAAGGTTCAATATTGGAACTCTTCGTGGCAAGATATTATCCTAAAACAATATTTGCCCAAAATTATCGATGCAGGTTTCGACGGTGTCTACTTAGATATCATCGATGCTTTTGAATTTTACGAAGAAAGAGATTAATCAATATTCCCTCAAAATACCCTATATTTTTTTCTTGATATATTGCCCTGTGTAAGATTTTTTGCATTTGGCAATCTCTTCGGGGGTGCCGGTGGCTATTATGTTGCCGCCGTTTTTGCCGCCGTCGGGACCAAGGTCGATGATATAATCTGCGCACTTGATTATTTCGGGGTCGTGCTCTATGATTACAACGCTGTTGCCTCGATTTATGAGCGCGTTGATGGCGTTCAATAGGTTTTGAATGTCGTAAAAATGCAATCCTGTAGAGGGCTCGTCAAAAATAAAGAGCGTGTGCAGATCTTTTTTCTCCGAAAGGAGAAACTGCGCAAGTTTCAACCTTTGGTTTTCGCCACCAGAAAGTGTGTTTGATGTCTGTCCAAGTTTGATATAGCCAAGTCCCACTTGTGCAAGTGTCGATAATTTTGCCGTGATTTTTTTGGCTGAGTTGCTCTCTTTGTCGGCTCCAAAAAAATCTACAGCCTCTTGCACCGACATCTCCAAAACATCGTAAATGCTTTTATCTTTGTATTTTACGTCAAGCACTTCGTCTTTGAATCGCTTGCCACCGCAACTTTCGCACACAAGGTAAACATCTGCCATAAACTGCATCTCTACCTTTATTACGCCATCGCCTTGGCACTCTTCGCAACGTCCGCCAGCCGAGTTGAACGAAAAATGCCCCGGTGTGTAGCCCATTTGTTTTGATAACTGCTGCTCAGAAAACAACTTACGTATATCATCGTATGCGCCGATAAAGGTTACGGGGTTCGACCGCGACGATTTGCCTATCGGGTTTTGGTCTATGATTTCAACATTGTCGAGCATTTTTAAATCGCCTTCGATGCTGTCGTGGTCGCCGGGTTTTATGCCGGTATCGTTGATTCGTTGCGCAAGTGCAGGATAAAGAATGCCCTTTATCAACGACGATTTGCCACTGCCGCTAACGCCTGTTATCACAGTCATCATATAGAGCGGAATCTCAACATCAATATTTTTGAGGTTGTTCATGCGTGCGCCTTTGATTGTTATCCTTGGCGACGATTTTGGATTCCAATTGCGGCGTTCGGGAACGGGAATTTTCTCTTTTCCTGTTAGATAACGCGCTGTAAGACTGTTTTTTGCCTTGCTTAATTCTTTTATTGTGCCTTGAAACATTATTTCACCGCCAAAAACGCCTGCCTTGGGTCCAATGTCGATGATTTGGTCGGCAGAGCGGATTATGTCTTCGTCGTGCTCTACCACAATAACGGTGTTGCCAAGGTCGCGGAGTTTTTTTAATACGCGTATAAGTTTTTCAGTATCACGACTATGGAGTCCAATGCTAGGTTCGTCTAAGATATAAAGTGAACCTGTGAGACTCGATCCAAGCGATGTGGCAAGGTTTATTCGTTGAGATTCGCCGCCCGAAAGTGTTGATGATAATCGGTTGAGCGTAAGGTAATTGAGTCCCACATCGCAAAGAAATTCCAATCGCGAAATTATCTCTTTGAATATTCTGTTGGCTATCTTTTCTTCTGATTCTGTGAGCGTTATGCCGCGGAAAAACTCTAAAAGTTCGTCACTTGGCATGTTTACAAGTTCGCCAATGCTGTGGTTGCACACCTTTATATATTGCGCCTCTTTTTTTAGTCGCGACCCGTGACATTCGGGACAAATTGTCTGTCCTCGATAGCGCGACAGCATTACACGGTATTGTATTTTGTAACTTTCGCTTTCTACGTATTTAAAAAATTCGTTGATTCCGTATTTGCCGTTCCAAAGAATATCTTTCTCCTTATCAGTCAGGTCGATATACGGTTTATGAATAGGAAATTTTTTGTAATTTACACGGATAAATTCGTCTTTGAATCGGCTCATCTGCGGACCGTTCCAACATTTTACGGCATTGTCAAAAACTGAAAGATTTTTCGACGGCACTACCAAATCTTCGTCGATGCCCACCACGCGACCTATGCCTTGACACACGGGGCATGCTCCTATAGGATTATTGAATGTAAAAGTATAGATAGTTGGCTCTTCAAACTTAATACCGTCAGCCTCAAACCTTGTGCAAAAACTCTCTCTCACGGTTTTGTCGCCCTGAATCTCTATCATGCAGTCGCCGTTGCCCTCGTAAAATGCAGTTTGAACGCTGTCGCCCATTCGACTCATGGCGTCGGGACGGGTGCTGCTTTTAAACCTATCTATCAGCAGGTAAATCTCTTGGTATTTTTTTTCGATTGATTCGCCCGAAGGAATATCTGCTATGTTGACAACGTTTTTTTCTCCTTTTTTGTCGATAGCCATCAATCGGGTAATGCCTTGAGCAAGAAGCGTTTGCAATTGTTGGTCTAACGTTTTGTTTTCGGGAACAACCACAGGGGCAAGCAGTGTAACCTTTGTGCCTTCGGGAAGCGATACAATGCGGTTTACCACATCGTCAACTGTATGACGCTTAACCACTTGTCCGCTTATTGGCGATATGGTTTTGCCTATGCGGGCATACAACAGTTTTAGATAGTCGTATATTTCGGTAGATGTGCCGACAGTGCTTCGGGTGTTTTTGCTTGTAACCTTCTGTTCGATGGCAATGGCAGGCGGAATACCTTTGATATAATCCACTTCGGGCTTGGTGATTCTGCCCAAAAACTGACGTGCGTATGCCGAAAGACTTTCTACATAACGGCGCTGACCCTCTGCATAAAGGGTGTCGAATGCGAGTGTAGATTTACCCGAACCGCTAAGTCCTGTTATCACAATTAGTTGGTTTCTTGGTATGCTTAGCGATATATTTTTGAGATTGTGCAGTCGTGCACCTTTTATTATTATAGATTCTGATTCGGACTCAACGCCCTGTTTTTTGTTGTCCATACTTTGGGTTTATACAATTTTTGCAAAATTACATCTTTTCTTGTTTTTTTTGTTTAATTTTGCCCAATATTAATAAAAAAGTAAAATTTAAAGTAATGATACAACGTATTCAAACAGTTTATTGGTTTTTGGCAGCGCTTATGGCTTGTATGATGCTGCCTTTTGAATGGATGCAACTTATTGTGGCAGATGGCGACTACACTTTTGCCGCCTCGGGCATTAGCCGTATTACAAGCGGAGCAGTCGACACTGTGGTCAACGGCATTCCCTTGATA
>JAGCDD010000052.1 GCA_017651345.1 Bacteroidales bacterium
CTAAGCGATACGGAGGTGCTATCAATAGGTGGAATAGTTGCCGCTGGCCTCGATGTGGTGATGAAATTCAGAGGATAAGAAATAGTTAGGGCGTTTTCTCCCGGACTATTTACGAAAACCAACAGAAAAATAAACATGTAGAAAGCATGGTGGTCTCATGTTCGGACCGGGGTTCGACCCCCCGCAGCTCCACTATTCTTTAATAATTTAAAATGCAGTCCATTGGATTCAATGGACTGCATTTTATTTATTCTGATTTTCGTTTGGCGTTCTTGCCAAAATAATACATAAAACCAACAATTGGAGTAAAGCCTAAATCCACTTTAAAGCCATTGTAATATCTAAGTGTTTCGCCAGAATATTGGTCTTTATTGTCTCTGTCGTCATAATAAGAGGCGGTAATGCTGAACAAATTTGCGGAGATACCGATATTGTCTGTTGGGTGAATTTCGATTTGAAACGGCGAAACGCCCAAAAATTTACCCCTGAGACGATATAGCGTGTATGTCGTAGAGATGGCTGTCGATGGGATATAATAGGGGTTTGATGAAGATTCCGATGGTTTGAATCTGATATATTCCCAAGTAAATGTACCCGTAATTTCTGGTGTGAAATAGAATTTGTCAGCCATTTTCACGTAATAGGAAATTGTTGGTCCAATGCCGAAACTGTGTGATTTGTAGTTACCTTCGTTGTCCACATTTTGGTGTTGGAAAACGTATGAGCCGGTGATTCCAATCCTGAAATTGTTGCAGATGAAATAGCAAAATTCAGGACTTGCTCCAATATTCAATGTGTTGGGCACATCGCTTTGGTCGCTGTATGAGAAACCAATTGTAGAGCCAACAAACATATCGCCACGCTCCTGCGCAACGAGAGTTGTAATGGATGCTACTATCATAAAGATAGTTAAGATTAATTTTTTCATATTACTATATTTTTTATATTAAATCGACGCAAAATTACAAAAAAAATAAATAATTTAAAATTTTATTGCGCTTGGAACAAGAACAGTACACTTAATTTATTGTTTATCAAAAATATACATCAAAAAATAAAAATAATTGCAAAAAAATTTGGTAGATTCCAAAATCTCCCTTATCTTTGCACCGTCATAATGAAAAAGGAAAGATGGCAGAGTGGTCGAATGTATCGCACTCGAAATGCGACGTAGGGGTGACCTTACCGGGGGTTCGAATCCCTCTCTTTCCGCTGATTAAATGGCAACGCCTTGTAAGTTTGATACTTGCAAGGCGTAATTTTTTGTGGTACATAAATGGTAAATGTTGGGTAAGCCCCCACGTTATTTCATCACAAAAACGACATCGGCAAGGCTACTATAATCGGTTCCTTTGAAAGAGAAATCCACTTTACTTAGAGTACTGCGTGTAAAGTTGTCCAAATAGTTGTTGACCTCAGGTTCAATTTGGTCGAAAGCACGTTTCATTTTCCACGATTGCGTCATATCGGAAGTGTCTATCAGTATTACGAAAAGTCTGTTTTCCGCGCCAAAACGCATTTCGCCCTGATTGGCATAGAGCCATACCATAAGTTCCGTTTTGTTGGTACGTGCATCTTCGATTACTTCCTTGCGTTTGAGTCGCAACTCGTCAAGGATTTCGTCGTGTCCGGCGGCACTCAGTTTTTCAGTTATTATGGATATGGATTCTGAACGACCACAACTGATGCCAATTCCTTGTGCTTTTTCTTTAAGCCACGACAATTCGCTTTTGCCAAGTTTGATTTTCAATTTGTCGTTCATATATTGGTTGGGGAAATAAGTTACTTTCAAATCAATTGGAATGTCGCAGAGAAAGAAATCAACGCTTTTGATTTCGCCAACAGCCGAAACCACTTTTTCGTGGTGTTTGAAGATGGATTCTATCAGGTACGAAGTCCAATTATTATACCAACTTGTGCGGACATAGTTCCACGCATTTGCTTGAATTTCAGGCTGTTTGTCTTGTAATTCATTGTATTTGCTTATTACTTTTACGTAACGGCTTACAAGATGTTTGTCAAGCGAATTGTTTTGGTCGCCGCCCCATTCGTATGTATTGATTTGGTACAAATCGTCTTTCAATTGGTCTTCATCAACGCCCATTTCACGATACCATTCGTTGTTGGTATCGCGGAGATAGTTGTCGAGCATTGCCAAAGAGTTGTCTATGTCTTGTTCCAACTTGGAGAACAGTTCCTGCCATTGCTCGGATATTTTGGAAGATGCAAGGTGAATGTTATTTTGACGCAGGAACTTTTCCATTGTCAGTCTTTTGGAAACGGCCTTGACTTTCAACCACAACAATGCGTTTTTGTTGTCATTGAATTTAAAAAGGTTCTGTTTCCTGAACTCATTGTTCCATTTTTCAAAGTTGGCATTACTCATTGTGTTGCAGTTTTATTTTGAACAAATTAAAAGTATTTCGCTGCTGCCTGCCACGCTGCCTTTGCCGCCGCGTGAATTGCTGTATGTCTTGTATTCGGTTTTCACATTTCTGAATGGTTTTATCAACTCAATCATTGTTTCGATGTCGGGAAAACTGCGGTTGTTGTAACTAATTATCCAATTCGGTATGAAATCAGATAGTTCAAACAACTTGCGAAACGAACTGATAATTTCGCTTTTTTTGTCGAACCCGCTGTAACGTTGTGGCTCGTAACGTTTGGTCCCGTTAACAAATTGCTTGTCTTTCCAATATTCCGTATATGTTTCCAACAAATGGTAAAACCCTTGATAATCAGCGTGGCTGTCGCAATATGGCGGGTCAAAATACACCAAATCGATGTTTTTTAATTTTGGCAACAAATCAAGAATATTGTTGTTGAAACTCTTGTTGTTTTTTCCATTGTCAAATACTGCGTCATTGTATTTGGAAACCAACTCGGTAAAAATTTCTTTTACGGGGCGTATCAAACTGCGATTTCTTTTGATTCTTTCGGGGTCGCTTGCATATGCCAACGCTTGTGTGTGCGCAAAATGCCCCATCGTGATTTTCCTTGTCAGGCTTCTGTTCATAATAGCCAACGCCATAGCCCGTTTGTATTCGGTGTCAAGCCGTTGTACATTTGCCCTGAAATTGTCAATAAAAACAGAATCCTCTTTTTGAAAAAAAATACCGGTGAATACGTCGTCCATCAATGTGAAATCAGATTTGTCGGGGGCGGCGTCAAACAAAATTTCAATATCTTTTTTTGAAAGTTTTTCGCTTTTGTTTTCGATTAACGCCTTGCCAATCTGATTGTTAAAATTTAGGAAGTCGTTTGTTATAGTTTCATAACCGCATTGTTTGAAGTAATAACTTACGGATTGCGAGCCGGAAAATGCATCCAAGGCTGTGCATACGTTCTCCGGCAAAAATTTCGCTATCCACGATAAGTGGGTTGCCTTTGCTCCCAAATATTGTGGTTCGGGAAATTTGTGCGAAAAATTTTTATACTCTTCAAATATGGTGTTGCAGAACATTTTTTATCTTTTTTCGCAACAAAGATAATGTCTATTTCGTCAATCAACAAAAAAATCAATCATTTTTTGCAAAAAATAATTTGGATTTGTCACATTTGCTTTATATATTTGCATTGTGATAATCAACTATTGTTTTTTTGTTCACAAATGGATAAAGATTTTGCATCATATTATAGAAGAACAGAGTGGAAGGAGTTTCGGTTACGAATTCTTAAACGGGATAATTATATTTGCTATAATTGTAAACAGCGAAAAAGTGAAAGAGAATTACAAGTTCACCACAAACAATATATAAATGGAAAAAAAATTTGGGAATATGCAGATGATGATGTAATTACGCTTTGTAAAAAATGTCACGCAGAAATTCACGGAATAATTCCTCCTTCTTGTGATTGGGAATACGTTGAGGATGATGATTTAGGGGATTTGTCCGGTATATGTGAGTATTGTGGCAATAAAATTAGGTTTGAACATACAATATATCATCATTCTTATGGCCTTTTGAGGGTTGGATGTGTGTGTGCAGATTGTTTAACAGGGAATAATATGGCTTCTGAAAGGGATAAGACTTATAAAAAAATTCTTGCAACGAAGGAGCGGTTTATTAATTCTCCTAAATGGAAACATGTTAATAAGAAGTATAGTCATTATGTTTATAATAAAATTGTGAGTCCGAAAGGCATTGCATATAAAATTTTAATATGGGAAAATAAGTATAGTTTTTCTATTCA
>JAGCDD010000002.1 GCA_017651345.1 Bacteroidales bacterium
ATTGTTCTGAGCACGGTACACCATACCATTTTACACCGAAATCAATGGAATGAGAAAGGCGGCTGTGTTTCACCGCAAAATGATTGTGTTTAATACTCAATCCTATTTCCCATTGAATATCATTTCTAACAATAATAATATCGCGGACATCGCCATCCTTTCCTGCTTCATCTTTTTGGATAAAAAGTTCAATTGTATCATCGTCTTGTTCTATTATCCTTGGCTCGCAATCGAAGATGGACGGTATCATCGCTAACGCACTTTGATGATAAAGTGTTTTCTCCACGCTTGTCAGCGTGTCGAATGCTTTTTGTGCGGCTTTGAAACTACTGTTTTCAATTATTTGCACCTTCCTAAACTTGCTTATTTCATCATAAAGTGCATTCAAACAGATAAATTCATACGCTCTACCCTGATTATTGCTTAGATCGCTCATAAGATTCAAAATTATTGGTGCAAATATACATCTTAAATTAAAAAGAACTAACAAAAAATACAAAAATAATAGTTTTCCTTTTCCACATTCTCAACTTTTTCATATTTACGCTTAGGAATATCATAAAATATCTTATCTTTGCACCAACGGATTATAAAACTGACCGACTATGCACGAATCTGACTACGACAAAATTCATCTTGCGATTATGGCGATTGATGCCGCTGCGAGGAAGATTAATGTTCCTAAAACGGAACTTTACGACCGGCTCAACAAACAGAATCTCGTACACAACCGACTGATTGGTATGTATGATGTTTTGCACACTCAAAGTCTTGACTTTGTGGCTGATGATATTATTGAAACGTTACATAACTACGAAACGGAGAACGCAATTTAATCCATCCCTATGAGAGACACCGTTTTATGGCGCAAGGAGGCTAATATTGTAATGCTTCTGTCGCAGAGATTGAACATTTCACCCGAAAGAGCATTGGATGTTTATTATCACACCCGGGTGAATAAATATATGTCGTCGCCGGAATACGGTCTGCAATTTATGAGCGACCTTTATGTGGTGGACGAAATTATCAACGAACTGCAATTTGGATAATCATCTTATTTTCAGTATTTTAATTTACCAAATCACCACTTATTCCACTTTTTCACCCCTAAAAAATACCACTTATTCCATTTTTTCACCCTCCAAAATCACCACTTATTCCAAATTTTTACCCCTAAAAATCACCACTTATTCCACTTTTTCACACTCAAAAAACACCACTTATTCCACTTTTTTTCCCCTAAAAAATACCACTTATTCCAAATTTTTACCCCTAAAATCACCACTTATTCCACTTTTTCGCCCTCCAAATTTACCACTTATTCCAACAAAAAGCGGTGTACGAAATCACTTCGCACACCGCTTTTGATATGAATTATGGAAACAATTAAATGCTATTTAACTTCCCAGATGTCGTTGGTTTCGAGGAGTTCGGCAAAGTTGTGGTATTTCTTTGCTGATTTTACTTCTTCGATTTGGGCGTTGACAGCGTCGTCGTAGGTGGGGGCTTCTACGTCGCGGATTACGCCGAGGGCGATGGGAAAATCAGGACCTTCCATTAAAGCGAGTTTGAGTTGGAGGGTGTTGTCTTCACAATGTGCATCGTGAACAAGAATGTCCTTTTCGGTGATGCCGTTTTCGCCAAGTTTCACAACCTTGATGCCGAAGCCTTCTTGCATAAGTCCGAACTCATTGTTTTCGCCAAAGAGCATCGGTTTGCCGTGTTGGAGATAGATGGCGTTTTTGGCGCGTCCTTCCTTGTTGTAAACCGAGTCGTGAGTGCCGTTGTTGAAGATTACGCAGTTTTGGAGAATTTCGCAAACGGCTGCTCCCTTGTGTGCGTGAGCGGCTTTGAGAATGTCTACTGTGCCGGTGGGGTCGGTGGCAACGGCGCGGGCAAAGAAATGTCCACGTGCGCCAAAGCAAAGTTCTGCCGGACGGAATGGATCCTCAACTGTGCCGTAAGGACTTGATTTACTTACAAATCCACGGGGCGAGGTGGGAGAGTACTGACCTTTGGTAAGACCATAGATACGGTTGTTGAGCAGTATCATTTTGAGGTCGATATTGCGGCGGTTGGCGTGGATAAAATGGTTGCCGCCAATTGCGAGACCGTCGCCGTCGCCCGAAACCTGCCATACAGATAGTTTGGGGTTAGAGACCTTGCAACCTGTGGCAATTGCGGCAGCGCGTCCGTGGATGGTGTTCATACCGTAAGTGGCCATATAGTGGGGCAGACGGCTCGAACATCCGATACCTGAAATTACTGCTGTGTTTTCGGGAGCAACGCCAATTTCGGCCATTGCTTTTTGCAAAGAGGCGAGGAAAAAGTGGTCGCCGCAGCCGGGACACCATCTCGGTTGTCCTTTTTTGAAATCTGCTTGTGTATATTCGCTCATTTTAATTTTCTCTTTTAAAGGTTAATTATTTGTTGTACACTTGGTTGAAGTTTTCTACAAGTTCGCTCACTACAAAGGGCTGACCCTTTACTTCGTTGAATTGGAAGGGAACGAAATTGTCGATTTTCATACGCAGATATCCGGCAAACTGTCCGAGGTTCTGCTCTGCTACAACTACTTTCTTGAATTTTTTCAACACCTCGGCTGTGTTTTTGGGCAGCGGGTTGATGTATTTGAACTGTGCGAGCGCAACTTTTTTGCCTTGTGCACGCATCTCGTCCATTGCGGCGTGAAGGTGTCCGTAAGTGCTTCCGAATCCGACAATTAGGAGTTCGGCATCTTGGTCGCCCTCAACTTGGAGGTCGGGAACTTGGATGTTGGCGATTTTCTGAGCACGGAGACGGCACATAAGGTCGTGGTTCTCGGGGTTGGTGCTGATGGCGCCGGTCTTGTTGTCTTTTTCGAGACCGCCGAGAATATGTGTGAAACCTTCGCGTCCGGGAATTGCCCAATAGCGTACGCCCTTGTCGTTGCGCATATAGGGAGTCCATTTGCCTTTGAGTTCTTCGGGCACGTAGGGGATTTTGATTTCGGGATAATCCTTTAAATCAGGAAGTTTGAAAGCCGCGCTACCATTAGCCACGTATGCATCGGTGAGGAGCACAACGGGAGTCATATATTCGAGAGCGATTTTTGCGGCGTCGAATGCTGCGTCGAAACAGTCGGTGGGAGAGGTGGCAGCCAAAACGGGCATCGGAGTTTCGCCGTTACGTCCGTAGAGTGCCTGCAAAAGGTCGGTCTGCTCTGATTTTGTGGGCAATCCTGTGGCAGGACCACCACGCTGAACGTCTAATACCACCAAGGGAAGTTCCAAAATCACAGCCAAGTTCATAGCCTCTGATTTTAAGCAAATTCCGGGACCTGATGTAGATGTGCAGCCCAAAGCACCAGCAAACGATGCTCCAATGGCAGATGCGCATCCGGCAATTTCGTCTTCGCACTGTACTGTGGTAACGCCCAACGATTTATGCTTAGAAAGTTCGTGCAAAACGTCGGTGGCAGGGGTGATTGGATACGAACCGAGGTAAAGGCGCAAACCTGCTTTTTCGGCAGCGGCGATAAGTCCGTAAGCGGTTGCCTTATTGCCAGTTATGTCCATATAGCGACCTTTAACTTTTTCCTTAGATTCAATGCGGTAAACATTTGCTACCGACGAGTGAGTATTGTGACCGTAGTCGTAACCTGCCTGAATCACCTTTATATTAGCCTCAGCCACGCCAGGTTTTTTGGCGAATTTTTCTTTGAGGAAATTGAAAGCGATATTGAGGTCGCGGTCGAAAAGGTAGCAAACCAATCCCAGGGCGAACATATTGCGGCATTTGAGGATGCTCTTGTTGTCCATACCCGAGTCTTTGAGGCAGTCCTTAACCATAGTGGAGAGGGGACAAGCGATAACTCTGTCGGGATCGATATTCATTTCGGCTATCGGGTCTTCGGTAGCGAACTGAGCCTTTTCGAGGTCGGCCTTTTTAAAACAGTCGGTATCGATGATGATAGCAGCACCCGGTTTTGCATATTTATACTGAGTTTTGAGTGCGGCGGCGTTCATAGCCACAAGCACATCGCACTTGTCGCCGGGAGTATAAACCTTGCCTGCACCTATATGTACCTGAAAACCAGATACTCCCGTTAGCGAACCCTGGGGAGCGCGAATGTCGGCGGGATAATCGGGAAAGGTGCTGATACTGTTGCCTACTGTGGCAGAAATGGTGGAGAAAATGTTTCCGGCCAACTGCATTCCGTCGCCGGAATCGCCCGAAAACCTTACAGCCACACTGTCTAAGTTTTTAATTTCTAAATTGTTTGCCATAACTTCTATAAAATGTACAATCTGTTTACTTTGGTTGTTTGTCAAATAATTTTTCTGCCGCAAAGGAACACATTTTATTTTAAAACAATGTTAAATATACAATTTTTTTTGAATATTTATTCAATTTACGAGAAATACGTAAAAATGTCCGACAAATGTTTGCACCGTATCAATATATATCATAACTTTGCGTCACAATTTTAACTTTTAATACATAACACAAATGAAAAAAACATTTTATCTCTGTGCTGCGGCACTTGCTATGGCAACAATGAGTTGCGGTGGCGTACAAACCAACAACAATCAAAACAACGAGGGCGAAAATCAAGACCAACAGACCCAAGAAGCCGATGAATTTGGCAACGAAGAGTCTTATCCATGGGTATTCCCCGAAGGTCAGAAAAATGGCGAACTCAAAGAAGGTGAGACAGTTCTCTCAATTCATTCGTTCTATCCTAACAAAATTAAGGAATCAGACGACCCTGCCAACGAAACTTACATCTACTACAACGGCACTCTTAAATCTGTTGGCGAGAAAAAATCAATGGTAGGCGATGTGGAAATGCCTAACTCGCTCATTATCCCCATTCCCGAAGGTCAAACAGCCAAAAAAGGCGACATCGTGCTTACTTGGTGGCAGAGCGGCTCGGGTATGCAACGCGCAATCGTTACCGACGACTCTAACCCCAAACAACCCAAAGTTTGCTACTTGGATATGGATTGGACCGAAGATGGTAAAGGTTTTGCCAACAGCCACGCCAACGAACAACTCAAACCCAACTCGTTTGTAGTGCTCAAAGACGGCGAAATGACTCCTGGTCAGCCTATCTATATCGAAGGCGACTATACAAAACTCATCCTTTTAAGTGCACACGAAAAATACACACTTTGCAAAGGCTTTGCCGGCAAAATCGGTTCATATTACAGCCAATATGTTAAATTGGTTCCCCTTCATCAAAACCTCCAACCCGGCGACAAAATCCGTGCTGACTTTGTAGGCACCTACAACGACGGCTACACCGTAGAAAAAGTTGACGAAACCATCGGTCGCGTATGGGCAAAAGACTCATTCGACAAAACCAAGATTTTCAGTATCTTAGACGTTCTCAAAGAGTAATACTAATACTTACATAATAAAAAAACGTCGGGGTAAGTTTTACTCCGACGTTTTTTTTGTATAAATATTCAAAAATTGTATGATTGTTCTGTATGTAGAACAAGAAGTGGTGATTTTTGTTCTGTATATAGAACAGACTTACCATTCTATTCTCCAAAATCCAACCACGTTAAATCGTAAATACTGGGGTCGAAGGAATAAACAACGTTTGATGCAGAATCAACAATCTCAACGTAGTCGTGGTCTTTTATAAAATTGATAATTCGTTGATTGTCAATGAATTTTGTAATCATATTATGTATATTCGTGTTACTATAATAATAACAGCCCACAACTGGTTTTGCCTTTACCTTAATATTGTTTCGCTTGAACAATTCATTACAAATAACGGCTGCCAATTGTGCATAACCTACACAATTGGCTTTACCGTTATAGATTTCGTTATGCCATCCAAATGTCAGATTAGCCGAGGTAGTTTCCTTTGCATATTCGGCAACATCCTCAATGGTGTACAATCGGGTGCTGTCGATATAATTATCCACTACACACGGCTGTATAGTGCGGTCGTGGCTTTTAACAAGCCTTATCTGTGATTTGATGGCATAACCAATAGCAAAACAGATAAAAGTCACTATTATTAATATTATTGCTATTTTTTTTAAACGCTTCATTTACGGTTCGTAAGGTTGGTTCAAATCAAAAAACGTGTGTATCTTGTAGATAATTGCCAATTTCTGAGTAAAACAGTTGGATGCGGAGATAGTGTTTCAACGTCCTTGCCGTAAAAATAGGGTCAACGGTGTGTTAGAAAAATACGATTGACGATACGGTTTATAAGGTTCGTATTCGGCGTAACTTTTATACGGCAAATATTGTTTGTAACCTTTATATGGTTCGTACGAAGTTGCTTTTGATAAAGCACCCTTTACAAAACCACATACATAGCCATCGTGGTCGATAACTAAACCGTCTTCAAACCACCCTAAATGATTTCCATTGAAACCATAGATTGAAAACGTTCCGCCTCGACCAGATTTGAGGTATGCAACTGGTTCTCCATCCCAAAGGTAGATAGGCATAGCACTATTATTGGCATCGATATACGCACGTGCATTGCCGTTGTAGTCATAAAGAGTTATTTCCTGAGCATTGGCAAATGCGATAAGAAAAAATAATATAAGTGTTAGGACAGTTTGTTTCATAATGATTATAAATTATTGTAATTGAATATCATAAAACTTCCAATCGCTTTCACCCGGTTCTATCAAATCCATTTTTGTGGTTGATTTTGGGATTGGCAGAAAATATAAAGTAAAACTCCTTGTTTCACCAACCCTTGAAATGTAAGTTTTCTTGGGAGCCAATTCAATGCCGTCACCGTCCATTAAATCGTAGATTTCTGAGCCAACTTTTAAATGTGTATTTCGATATATTTGAATCCAACCATTATAAAATCTATTTGTAACAGATAATTCCACAATAGTTTCCTTATTTGTAACTATTACTCGTTTTATAGTTATATTCTGTGCCAATGTTTTGTATGATGGATTATCTTTATGTATTATTTCGTTTTGTATATTTGTTGAAGAGGATGAAGAGTTGTTATTCTGTGTATATTTTTGATTGTTTGTCTGACTTTTCTCTTTTTCTCGTAATAAATAATCCAATTGATTGTACTTATCAGATTCTTCACGTGTTAGAGATAATTTCTGTTCATCAAAAATACGATATGCGTTATTTAATGCTTCACGCGATGATTGATAATAGCCTGCATCATATTCTGAATAAGCATTTTGCAAATATGAATTAAATGATTTTTTATATGCTTGACTAACATTATCTTGTGAATTATTATTTGTATTATTTGCCGCTTGTTCTACCTTAAATATTCGCAATATATAAAATTGACTATGAACCATTGGTATAGTCTTAGTACTCAATTCTATATAATAGTTGGAATACACAAAACCTTGATACTCCATACCATTTTCGTTGTCTTTCCTATTACCGCGAAAAGTAGCGAATCCGTTTATTTCATTAAATATACCACTTTTTAACGAGGAAGGGAAAAAATACATAATCATTTTTTGGTTGTCGTTCAAAGATACCGAACCTTTTGCTCCGTCCGAACCACATATATAGTTCTTAGTACCATTATAGTCGTGACTATACTGGAATCCATTATTTTGAAGAAAGTTTGCTATCCCATACGAACCCTTGCTATAAGTATTAACCAAGTTGAGTATATTTAGTGCTTTGGGGGCAGACTCTTCTTTTTTCAATAAATCATTTAACCTGTTGTAACTATCTGATTCTTGTTGTGTTAACGATAATTTCTGTTGGTCATAAATACGATATGCCTCGTTTAACGCTTGACGTGCCTCGGTATAATTACCAAGTTCATACTCACCATAAGCACTTTTCACGTATGAGTTAAAGGCTCTTAAATATGACTGGGTAACTTCATCCGTAGCATAGTTGTTTTGAGTATAATTGTTGTTATAATTATTTGATGGTTGGTAGTAGTTTTGAGAGTTTGAACGGCTTTTAGCGTTGGCAATTTCATTCTTCTTTTGTAGCAATGTATTATGGTCATAAAGATGATACTGATATTGAGTGTTTAACTGAATACATCTGTCAATCAACAGATTGGCATTTTCATAATCACCTTGCCTCATAAAATTATTAATACGTTCTAAGTTGCTCCATATTTGGTTAACCGCTTGATTATAAGCGTCAGTCATTCGTCTGCCTTGTTCAAACAACTGATGTGCAGCACCTTCGTCGTAATGGTTGTATTGTTCCATTTGGAACTGATACTTATTATTCTGTCCCAAACAATTGATAGATCCCAACAATACCAACAATAATAGTAATCTCTTTCCCATAATGTCAAATATTTGTAAATTAATAATATACGTTTCACTATTGACATTCGGAAGGGTATAAAAACAGAAAAGCGCGTCTGTTTAGTCTGTTGTACTTTTAACGGAGGCCCTAGGAAAGCCTTAACAAGAAAATACAACTATAAACAGACCACGCCTATAAGGTATGGTCGGTCGCTGTGCTTGTTCTCCCTTGTTACGTGAATTTCCTAGGTTCCCGTTAGGAGAAACAGCACAACTTCCGAATAATCTTTCAATTATCCTCGGCTGAGTATTTTTCTCAACCGACTATTATTTATACGTAAAGATAAGACTTTTGTAGTTAAAAATCAAGGATTTTTGATAGTTTTATCAAAAAAAATATTCAAGTTACTAATATAAAGCGAGTTATACAATTTCAAATATAGATCATTAAACATTGATTATACCCTATAATAACTTTTATTTCAGATTATTGTTTACGAAACCAATTGGATACTGTGAAGTGTTCTGTATGTAGAACAAAAAATGGTGATTTTTGTTCTGTATACAGAACAGAAAATAAAAAAACAATTTTACAACCCACGAGAGTAGTTTCCGCTGTTCATATCTATAATAATTTGGTCAAGAAAAGCGTCTGCGACATTACTCATATCACTTTTGTCATAGATATAAAGAAAAGATAAACACGTATCACTAACAGTTAGCCTAATAATTACACGACCTCCCCCTCGTTTACCTTTTCCCTTGGACGAAAAAGCAATCCGCACCTTGCGCATTCCGTTCTGTAAATCAACACCTTGGCGTGGTTCTGTATATAACGACAAAAATAATTGCTTAAAGTCTTCATTAAGAGATTTATAACGCTTTTTTAAGCGTTTGAATGCTCGGCAAAACTCGGATGAAAATTTTACATCTTGAATCATAGGCTGTCGATAAAACTTAATGCCTCCTCAACTTTCATCGGCTCTGAAATCTCACACTCTTTCTTTGCCGCCATTATTTTTTTGGCAGTATGATAAGCGGCTTCTAATTCTAAAAGCAAATTCCACCGTTTATTGCTCATACGAACTACAACGTTGCGAGTATTTCTTTCTAAAACTGTATTCATAACTTTTCTATTTCTTTGTTGCAAAGATAAACTATTTTGTAAATTAAAACAATATATCTGCAAGAATATACAAAAAATTTTCCTAATAAGAAACAATATTATAATTTTGTACCACTATTTTCAAATATCTGCGTTATGAAAATTACAAAAATTCTAATTGAAAACTTGATTAAACTCTCGAAGGGGAGGCCGGTGTCGTTTTCGATGTCAAAAAATGAGGTTTTTGGCGAATTGTTGGCTGAGGGTGTGGTGAAACACGTTAAACGAGGTTGCCATAATTCTCTCTATGCCGTTAATCCTGAGACTTTTAGCGACTATATTGCCAAGCGTTACGATAAACTCGAAAACCTTGAAAATCTTTTAAGATATTTCGACGATGTCAACTCCAAAAGCCAATCAATGGTTGCGTGGAAACCGCAAACCAACGGCGATGGCTCTCGTATTTATTTTTCTTCTGACAAAACTATCAAAACGCAGATTTCAGCAACAGAATACCTCGTACAACCCTGCAACGGCGTGGAAACAAGCATTTTACCCAGTTGCGATTTAATTATCGACCCAGATGTCACCATAGTGGGAATCATCAGCAAGGAGATATTCGACAATATATCAAAGTTTTATAGTTTTTTTGGCAGCGAACCACACCTTTATATATATAGTGCAGATTTTGGCAATGTGGCGGCTATTGTAAAGGCCAACAAAAACCGTTACATTCATTTCGGAAATCTCGATTTTGAAGAGATTGAACGCTATGAGTCAATGTTTTTCAACGAGATAGGAGAGAGGGCAGAGTTCTTTTTCCCCGAAAATATGCGCGAATTTATCAAGAAGGGCAATATCAAGCAGTTTAAAGAGCAATACCGCAAATACCGTAATGCAAAGGTTAAAGATCAGAGACTCAAACCGTTGCGTATGTTGCTAATTCAGCACCAAAGGGCTTTTAATATGAACGGGTACTTGCCACTTTGATGTTTCGCAATTCGTTATCAGATAGCATTTTAATAAAATCGTTGTAGGTAGTGATAACTTTTTCGCCATCGTTTGGATTGCGCTTTGGCTGCTGAAAAATACGGTACATTTGGTCAAAAACTGTTACGCGAAGCCGCGACAGCAACGATTTTTCTATCCAATATCCACAATTGCAGTTATTAATTTTTGAATTTAACTCTTTGAGACGCAGATATATAGAAAGCCCGTCGCCGGTATCGTGCCAAATATCCGAAAAAATATAGTCGAATGTTCCGCTGTGTGGCTCTAAGCGGCTTGCAAATTGGTATGCATCGTTGTTGATAATTTCAAGTTTTGAGCGGTTGGGAAACTGCTGAAGTATCTCTTTTTCAAATATTTCGATAAGTTTAGAATCCTTTTCTACAACTGTAACTTTTGATACAGTTTTTTTCTGCGAAATCATAAATGCGTAGTATCCAAGACCAAGTCCGTAAACTAACACCCTGCCCCGAGCATTTTCGATATGAGTTCGCATTGTTTCTATCTCGTTGGGTTTTAGCGACATCCATTCTCGTCCGTCTTGCATTACCACAGGATACGAAAACTCTTCTTTGAAGAAACCAATTTGTGGGAACTCTTTAAAATCAGAGGTTTGCACAGGTTCGTTGAATATAAACGCCTCGCAAGGTTGGTATGTGGCTGTTGAAAACTGCCAGTCTCCAATGGTTTTATTCGGAAACCTAATGGTTTTCAGATACATATCATCGGTATAGTCATTAGGGTTGAGACAATGCACCGAAGGCACAAAATAGTCGGCAAAAATCTCCTTATGTAGTTGGTTTTCAGCGGTATCTAATCCGCACGCTGAGGCAAATAGCATCGCAAAAGCCATTTCGGGCTGCATACCGTATTCGTCGGTAATCTGATTGAGCATTTCGAGGGTTACAAACTGAGGTGTGTCGTTTACAAATTGCGCCATAAGTTGCCACACATCACAGTTGGTTTGCATTGTAACGTTCAGTTGCTCAATGCGTTTTGCGTCAAAATCCTCTAAATTTATTACCATATCAAATTACATTAAAATGTTTGAGTGCGTTGTAGACGCCGTTGTTGTCTACTGTATCTGTAACATAATCAGCCACTTGCTTAACATTTTCGTCGGCATTGCCCATAGCCACGCCCACGCCAGCGCGACGAATAATAGGAATATCATTGCCACCATCGCCAAAAGCCATTGTCTCACTGATGTTTAAGCCAAGATATTCTGCCATTGACACCAAGCCTTGACCCTTATCGGCGTATTTTGAAGTGAGGTCGGTAAACTCAGGATTCCAACGGTTGCTCATACAGCCCGGTATCTTTGGAAGGATGTTTTTTTCGTAATCGCTGCCAAAAAACGGAGTCAACTGCATAATGCGCTGCTGCAATACGTAATCAAGTGTTTTGCCATTGTGTATATTGTTGATTTTCAGTTCATCGTCAAAAATTCTATCCACCACAGGCTCGATATTCACCACGGCAAAATCCCGTTCACCCATAATGATGTATGGATAGTTGTTTTGTTTTGCATCGTTGATCAGAGTTTGCACATCTTCGGGCGGAATAGGGTTGCAACTCACTGTTTCTGAGCCAACAAAACTTACTGCGCCATTGTTTAAAATGTATCCGCTGATAAGATGCTCAATTTGTTTTAAG
>JAGCDD010000053.1 GCA_017651345.1 Bacteroidales bacterium
CAGAGGAACTCAACAAAGAGATTGCAGGTTCGATAATTCTCGGACAGTTTGTAAACCCCGCCAACCCCAAAATCCACCGCGAAACCACAGGTCCCGAAATCTGGGATCAGACCGACGGCAAGGTAGATATCTTTGTAGCAGGCGTTGGCACAGGCGGAACACTCACTGGCGTTGGTGAATTTTTGAAATCAAAGAAGGCTGATGTAAAAGTAATTGCAGTAGAACCTGCCACATCGCCCGTACTTTCAAAAGGCACAGCCGGAGCACACAAGATTCAGGGTATTGGTGCAGGTTTCGTTCCCGAAACGCTCAACACAAAAATCTACGACGAGGTGATAGCCATCGAAAACGACGACGCATTTGCCGAAGGTCGTAAGTTTGCTGTAAGCGAAGGTATTTTGGTTGGTATTTCATCGGGTGCAGCCCTCAAAGCAGCCTCGATACTTGCACAGCGTCCCGAAAACAAAGGAAAAAATATCGTTGTACTTCTTCCCGACTCAGGCGACAGATATTTGTCTACCCCTTTGTTCTCAAACAATTAAAAATTTTCGCATAAGTCATAATAATTTTAAAGTGTGCAGAATAGGCTATTCCGCACACTTTTTTTATATAGTATTCCCCTACTCTATCCGCATTTTTTGTATTTTTGCCCCCAAAAAATATAATGATGCCGTTTCACAAGATTATAAAACTACCTATTCTGCAATATGCGGTTAATTTTTTTATCGCTTTTGCGGTGTTTATGATATGTCGTGTGGTGTTTGTGTTGGCCAACAGCAATTTTTATGGCGATATTGAGATGTCGCACTACATTACACTGTTTTTAGGCGGTGCTAAATACGATTTTGCGGCAATTTTCTATCTTTCGGCGGTTTGCTTGGTGATGATGTTGATACCGTTGAAGATTGCTTTAAACAATATTTACCGCAAAATTGCAAAATATTTTTTTATAATACCTGTATCGGTCGGTATCTTTGCCAATATTTTTGATGCAGCATTTTTTCCGTTTAATGCCCGACGCACTAACTTCTCGTTTTTCAGCGAGTTTAAAAACGAAGGAAACCTTTTTGGAATATTTTTTAACGGCGTAATCGACTATTGGTATCTTGCTTTAGCGGCGGCATCCTTAATATTTTTTTTAATAAAATTTTATTACAAACCTAAGGTTTCAAAGGCAGATTTTCCGGGATGGATTTATTATGCCATCACGGTGCCGCTCGCTGGTGTGGCGATTTATCTTTTTTTGGCGGGGATACGCGGAAGCATCATTATCGACAACGACCACCGCCCTATGAATATGAACAATGCCAACGAGTATATCCGCAAAAGCAACGAATCGGCTATTGTGCTCAATACGCCTTATTGCATTTTGCGAACCATGGGCAAAAAAACTCTTGAAGACCCTCAATATTTTTCGTCTGAGGAAGTAATAAATTATTATAACCCGATTCACAATCCTCAACCACACGACTCGCTCAAAAATACCAATGTGGTAATACTGATTTTGGAGAGTTTCGGCAAAGAGTATTCGGGATTTTTTAACCACAACCAAGGATACACTCCTTTTTTGGATTCGCTTTATCAAGAGGGACTTACGTTTACATCGTCGTTTGCCACAGGACGAAAATCAATTGATGCAATGCCGAGTATTTTGGCAGGTATCCCCTACCTCACCGACCATTTTTTTATGGGAATGTATTCTAATAACAAGGTAAACAGCATCGCCTCGCTTTTAGGGTCAAAAGGTTATTACTCAGCATTTTACCACGGAGCACCAAATGGTAGCATGGGATTTTTGAATTTTTCAAAACTTGCCGGTTTCAACGCTTACTACGGAATGACAGAATACTGCGCCGACCCCGCTTTCAACGCTATGGACGATTTCGACGGGCATTGGGCTATTTGGGACGAGGAGTTTCTGCAATACTTTGCCAAAAGCATGGGCGAAATTCCGCAACCATTTGTTACAGCATGTTTTACAGCCACATCACACAATCCTTTCCGCATTCCCGAACGTTACAAAGAGCGTTTTAAAGAGGGTCCTCAGCCTATTACCAAATGCATAGAATATACCGACAATGCTATACGCTTGTTTTTCAACAAGATGAAAGAGTATCCATGGTTTAAAAACACTCTTTTTGTAATCACCGCCGACCATACCAACCAAAACCTTTCGCCCGAATACACTACCGATAGAAACGTTTTTTCAGTTCCTATACTTTTTTATCAGTTTGGCGGAATCAAAAAGGTGTCAGAAAAACTGTTTTGCCAAACCGACATCACGCCCACAATTTTAGATTATCTCAATTTCAACAAGCCGTACATCGCTTTTGGCAACTCGTATTTCAACTCCGACACTGCTGGCTATGTGGTAAACTACAGCGAACCTCTCTACCAAATTTCTATGGGAGATTATTTCTTGCAATTTGACGGCGACAAAGAAACAGGATTATTTATTCCAAAAGACGACGTTTTTTTAAAAAACAACCTCATCGGGCATTATCCCGAACAAGAAGAAAAGATGCTCAACATACTCAAAGCCGAAATTCAGCAATACCACGTGCGCATGATCGAAAACGATTTGACCATTGGCGAGTAAAAACTACGAAAAATTTGTTCTCACTTGCATTTTTCCAACACTTTCTATATCTTTGCATTTGTAAAAATATTAAGAATACACAAAATGTTGGATTTTAACAAACAGGGCGGACTTGTTCCCGCCATTATACAAGATTATCAGACACTTCAAGTGCTTATGCTCGGCTACATGAACGAGGAAAGTTTTAAAATTACTCAGGAAACCAAAAAAGTAACATTCTGGTCGCGTAGCCGCAACTGCCTGTGGACCAAAGGTGAAACCTCAGGCAATTTTCTTCATGTAAAAGAAATTTTTACCGACTGCGACAACGACACCATTCTTATCAAGGCTCAGCCCGACGGCCCTACTTGCCACAAAGGTACCACTTCGTGCTTTGATTTTGAGGAGAGCAATATCGGCTTTCTCTCTTATCTTCAGAAATTTATCGACAAGCGCAATGCCGAACGTCCCGCCGGAAGTTACACCACAAAACTTTTCCGCGAGGGTGTAAACAAAATTGCCAAAAAAGTGGGCGAAGAGGCTGTGGAACTCATCATCGAATCAAAAGACAACAACGACTCGCTTTTCTTGAACGAAGCCGCCGACCTTCTCTATCATACCATCGTGCTACTCAGCGCCAAAGGCAAAAAGATTGAAGACGTGGTGGCAGTGCTAAAAGGCAGACACAGTGAGTAATTCACAATTCATAATTCATAATTCGTAATTATATAAGATGCGGACATTAGTTTCGTTTATAATATTGATGTTGTGGGGTGCGGTGGCGTATGCCGACGGTGGTATGTGGTTGCCATTGCTTGCCGAACAGCGCATTGCCGATATGCAAAAAAACGGTTTTAAACTTACCGCCGAAGACATTTACAGCGTAAACAAGGCGTGTATGAAAGATGCCGTTATGATTTTTGGCGGTGGTTGCACAGCAGAACTTGTTTCAAACCAAGGACTTATACTCACCAACCATCACTGCGGACGTAGTTATATCCAAGGGCATAGCACGCTCAACAACGATATTCTCACCAACGGATTTTGGGCTAAGGACAAACAAGGAGAATTAAAGTGCAACGGCTTAAAAGTTAACATTTTAAGTTATATGGAAGACGTTACGCCGAGGTTTAAAAACAATGCCGACTACGACAGCGTTTCCTCCCTGATTCTTGCCGAAGCCAAGGAAAAAAACGGAAACCATTACGAATGCGAAATAGAAAAATTCTACGCTGGAAATCAATATTATCTTTTTGTTTATCAAACGTTTAAAGATGTTCGATTGGTAGGTTGTCCACCCTCGGCAGTGGGCGATTTTGGTGGCGACACCGACAACTGGATGTTTCCTCGTCATTCTGGCGACTTTTCAATGTTCCGCATCTATGCCGACAAAGACAACAATCCCGCAGAAATATCCTCATCTAATGTGCCTTACAGGCCTAAGAAATATTTCAAAATTTCGCTCAAAGGCGTTAACGAGGGTGATTTTACAATGGTATTTGGATTTCCGGGCAGCACCGAGGAATACAAATCTGCCGCAGGCGTGGAGTTTTCTACTAACGTGCTTTTGCCTGCCCGCGTAATGATTCGCGCACAAAAAATGGAGATAATGCAAGAAGCCATAAATCGCAGTCGTGCAGTACGTTTGATGTACACATCGCGCCTTGCATCGGTAGAAAACGCCAAAAAGAAATGGGAAGGCGAAATTCTCGGCATCAAGCAATGCGGCGTTATTCAAATGAAAAAAGATTTTGAACAGGAGTTTATCAAAAAAGCCTCATCTAACGCCACTTACGCCAAACTGCCTGAGCAATTTTACAATCTTTACCAACGTGTAGGCAAAAATCTTCGTGCCGACGCATATTTTACTGAGGCTATTTATACGTTGCCATTTTTTGATCTTGCACGCACAATGGCTAAGTTAGAGTCTGATTGTAAGGCAGATAGTCCACAAGAGATTATCAACAACATAAACGCTACACGCACAAAACTACTTTCGGCACTTGCCTCGCGCGACAGCACTTTAGAGCGCAATCTGTTTTGCCGAATGATAAAAATTTATGCCGATAGTTGTCCCGATTACACGCCCTTTTGGTTCAAAGAGTTGTATTTTGATCAATACGGAGGCAATGCCGAACGCTTTACCGAATATTTTTACAATAATTCGATAATAACCGACACTACCAAACTTAAAAGTATAATTGATAAATACATAGCCGCCGCCAAAACTGGCAAAAAGGCAGAAAAAACCTTTGTGGAACTCAACAATCAACTCATCAGTGACCCCGCAGCCAAGTTTGTCGACACCTTTATTAATATGTATTTTTCAAAAATTTCGGGAGATGTAAATTATTTCGACTTCACGTCCGACAATCTTAACAAGCAGTATCAAAAGGCATTGCTTGAACTCATGCCTCAAAGCATACAATATCCCGATGCCAATTTTACCCTGCGCTTTACTTACGGCAAAAATGAGCGTATGACACCTCGCGATGGCATTGAGTATAAACCTTTTACAACGTTAGACGGCGTTATTCAAAAAGATAATCCCAACATCTACGACTACCACGTGCCTGAAAAACTCAAACAACTTCACGCACAAAAAGATTACGGACAATACGCCGACAAAGACGGCACTTTGCACGTTTGTTTCATTGCCTCAAACCACACCACAGGCGGAAACTCAGGCAGTCCCGTAATCAACGCCGACGGCAACCTCATCGGCATCAACTTTGACCGCAACTGGGAAGGCACCATGAGCGACATCCATTACAGTCGCGACCTCTGCCGCAACATCTCAGTCGACATCCGCTACGTGCTTTTCCTCATCGACAAAGTGGGCGGAGCACAACACATTATCAACGAATTAGACATTGTTAAATAACTAAATACCAAAGATATGAAAACAAAAATCCTCTTTTTAATAACGTTGATAATCGGCATCACATCATGCGCCGTAAAAAACGCCGACGAAACAGGCATTTTTTTCTATAATATGATAAAAATCAACGACTTTGACCAAGCCGTTACCGTAATCGACCCCGAAGCGGCAAAACACACTCCGCTGCAAGTTTGGAAAGAAGGTCTCTTGCAAAAACAAAACCGCATGGGTCAACTGCTTAGTTATCAGCGCACTGATTTTTACACCGACACCATCGACAACATTACGCGAGTATCAATAGAATACACCGTAAAATATACCGAAGGAATTCTTAAAGAAAAATTGCAGTTTATTTGCAGAAACGAAAAATATTTCATAACTTTCTACGAATTTAATGAAGCAGATGATTGATGGCTGAGTATACCTACAATGCAATATTAGACAAATTGGCTGCCCTCTGTTCGCAAAAAGAAAAATGCGAACACGACGCATTCACATACCTTCAAAAAAAAGGTGTGCCGCCTGCCGATTGCCAAAAAGCCGTTGATTATCTCGTTAAAAATCAGTTTATAAGCAACTCCCGCTATGCACAAGCCTTTGCCCGCGACAAAGCAAGGTTCGACAAGTGGGGAGTAAACAAAATATCAGCAGCACTTGCCCTAAAACGGATAGACCAACAGACAATACGCTTAGCTGTGGAGCAGATTTCGCCCGAAACTCAAGAAGAAACCATCGCTGGCGAAGTGTCGAAAAAGGCAAAACAAATAAAAGAGATTGCCACACCTCAAGCCAAAGCAAAACTCCTGCGTTTTTGCGCTTCAAGAGGCTATCCTGCTGGACTATCGCTCAAAATTATCGACAAAATAATAAATGATTCAACCTATTAAAACATTATAACTCAAATACAATGGCACCATTACGCGAAACCATATTAGCAGTAGACGACAATCCGGTGAACATCAAAATGCTCTACGAGATGCTCAACGGTGATTATAACTTTATTTCCACCTTAGACGGCACCGACGCTATCACCAAAGCCACAGAACACCATCCCGACCTTATTTTGTTGGACATTATGATGCCCGGCAAAGACGGATTTGAAGTTTGCCGCGAACTCAAAAACAACGAACATACTGCCAATATTCCAGTTATTTTCCTCACTGCCCGATCAGACAAGGAGAGCATGATAGAAGGTTTGCAGGCTGGCGCAGTAGACTATATCAGCAAACCTTTTCGCCGCGAAGAACTCGAATGTAGAATCAAAAACCATATCAACCTTGTAAAATCGCAAAACACTCTCCGCACCGAGCTTTACCGCAGAAACCTTGCTCAAAAACAACTTTCTGAAAAAACACGATTGCTGTCGCTCGTTACCGACAACATCAACGACGCTGTGTTTGTGTGCACTTCTGATGGCTCTATTATTTTAGCCTCTGCCGCCGTAAAAAAAATATTTGGGTTGGAAAGCACCGCTATTATTGGCAAAAAAATATGGACCATAGCCTATTACGAAGACGAAAACAAAATTATTCAACAATATTTTCAGCAAGTGCTCAACGGCGGCGAAACCGTTGGACAATTTGTTTTCCACGATTTAGACTTGGTGGTAGCTGTTATCGAAAGCCATGCTTCTATTGTCAACTATTCTGAAAGTGAACCTCAACTTGTAGTTATTGATGCCAACGACATTACCGACCGTGCCAAATCGGTGTCGCGCTTTAAACGCAACATGAAACTGCAAAACAACCTCCGCCTGATAACGGTAGAAGTGTCGCACATTTCTAAAATTAGAAAATGTATGGCATACCTTACCGAGGCACTTTTTAAGATAACAAAGATAAACGAACTTGCGCTTTTGCTCGGTCGTGCCGACAACCGCACCGAATATTACTACATCAACAGCAACAACGAACACTGTCGATACGGATTGCTTCCTGACACCACCAAAGACTATTCAAAAGTAACCGAACTGCTTCGCGACAACGACACCGAGATAATAAGCAACATTCAAGCGTCGCAAATACCATCTGACCTCGCCCGACGAAACCACCGCTTTATTATCTACCCCATAAAAATTGAATCGCAAATCGCAGGAGCTTTTTACATCGGCAAAAACGACAAGACTTCGATACAGCAAGACACTATATACTCGATAGTTACAGTGGCTGGACTTATAAAAAACATCATCAACAAAAATAGTTTTGAACAGCGCATCCGCAGCCGCGAACAAGAGCTCCACCAACTATTTGAAAGTAGTGCCAACGCCATTGTGATTCTCGACAACAAATATCAGATAGAGCGTCACAACAGCAGGTTTACTGAAATGTTCAACCTAAAACAAGGTTACTATTCTAAGCACAACTTCAAAACCTTGATCAAAGACGACGCCATCAACGACTTAACACAATTGCTCAACCGCACGTTAGCCAACGGGCATTACGAAGTGGCAGAATTTCCCTTTACAGCCAACGATGGGTCTAAACGCTTTTACGAAGCCACATGTTCGCGCACCGATGTAGGAAGTTCTACACTTTGGATGCTGATTATCACCGATATAACAAAACTAAAAGATGTTGACCGAGCAATATTCTCTACCATCACCACCACCGAGGAACGCGAACGCACCCGAATGGCAATGGAACTCCACGATGGTATCGGAGCATTGCTATCGAGCATCAACATATATATAAATCTGATACTCAGCGGCGAAATGGAAAAAAACGAAATGCTCAACACACTCTCGCTTACCAAGAGCCTTGTAGACGAAGCAATCCAGAGCGCCAAAGAGATAGCCAACAACCTCCATCCCGTGATTTTAACACGTTTTGGACTTGTTGCCACCATAAAATCATTCATAGAGCAAATAGAGTCGGCAGGTATTATCAAAGTAGATTTTTCATACGATAAATTCCTCAGGCTCAACAACAAAAACCTCGAACTCACGCTCTACCGCATTATCCACGAACTAATCAACAACACATTAAAATACGCCAAAGCACACAACATCGTTCTCAGCCTATCCACACTGCCAAGGTCGATACAATTAGAATACACCGACGATGGCATAGGTGTTGACACCGCCGCCGCAACGCAAAAAAAATCGGGCATGGGCATGTCGAACATCGAAGGAAGAATAAAAGCGCTCAACGGAACGTGCAATTTTCAAACAAAACCGCAAAAAGGTTTTCGCGTATTCATAGAAATTCCGTATATTGCAACAGAAAACAACATAGATACATCTAATATTATCGATAATGAACAACAAAATTAAAATCATTCTTGTTGACGACAAGGTCGTATACAGAAACGCAATAAAAACACTACTACAAAAACTCGGCGACGTAGACATCATTGCCGAAGCCTCCAACGGCGCAGAGTTTCTCCACATGCTCAACGTGTGCAAGCCCGATCTCGTGTTTATCGACATAGAAATGCCCGAGATGAACGGTATCGAAGCCACCAAAGCAGCTTTGAAAATCAACCCCGACCTTGTTATCATAGGTCTGTCGATGTACGACAACAAAAAATATGTCAACGACCTTATTGAAGCAGGTGCACGCGGTTACTTATTAAAACTCAGCGACAACGCACACATTTTCCGTCAGATTCTCAAAAACCCCAAGGCTCAGATTTTCTATTCAAAAGACATCTCGCCCGAAAAAGAAACCGAGGACAATCAGGCAAAAACTATCCTCATTGCCGACGACTTTGAAAATACACGTTTTGTAATTGAGTTTACCCTCAAACAAGCTGGCTACGAGGTACTTAAAGCCTCCGACGGAGAAAACGCTCTTGCCTATTTCGACGGACGCAAAATCGACCTCCTCGTTACCGACCTCAACATGCCAAAACTCAACGGAATAGAACTTGCTCAAGCTGTAAAGCAGTTGCCCGACTACAAAAACATGCCTATTCTGATGTTGACCACCGAAATAAACGAAGAAAAAAAGCAAACGTCGAAACAAATAATAACAGGATGGATTCAAAAACCATTTGTTATCGACAAATTTCTCATAAACATCAAGAAAGCTCTCGGAGAAAAAATATAATCCCAAAATCGCCGCGCCATGTTCGATCAGTTTAAAGAAAAATACATCGAAGAGGTAAACGACCTTCTTAACGACATGGAGTGCGCACTCTTATTGTTGGAAAACACTCCCGACAACATCGAAAGTATCAACAAGGTGTTTAGGGTAATGCACACAATTAAGGGTACGAGCGGCATGTACGATTTTAAAGAAGCCGAAACGCTCACTCACAAAGTAGAAAACATCTACGGACGCATTAGAGACAATCATCTTACTGTACCTAAAGAGCTTGTTACCATAACATTAGAAGGCGTTGACATTATTAGGCAGCTATTAAACCAACCCGAAGAAGATTATACCGCCACGCTCAGCAGCTTTACCCAAAAGCTTTTGCAATTTGACGGAGCAAGCAACGCACAGCAAACTCCCGCTCAAACCGATGACGGCGGAATAGCTACATATTATGTGTTTTTTAAGCCCGAAGCCAACATTGCTCAGCGCGGCGTAAATCTAACCAACATTATCGAAGAGTTAGACAATATTGCCGGCTCGATAGTATTACCGCACGTAAGCGACGACCTTGAAAAATATTACATGATGTATTGGGACGCAGTGTTTGCCTCCGATAAGCCATTAGCCGATATTAAGGATATTTTTATGTTTACGCCCGACGAGGTAACTATCACCAAAATATCGAAAAGCGACCTTTTTAAAAACCCCGATTTTGTGCAAGAGGTGCAAAAAAGGCAAACCTCGGGCGATGAATTTGATTTAAACATTTTAAAATCGTTTGCTCCAGATTCAATAGGTGCTCCCGATAAAAAAACGGCAACCCCTCAACCTTCAGAGCCATCTGCCGAAAACTCTGCCCGCGAAGAAAAAATCATTCTGCGAAACATTGAGGCTATCGAAAACCAAAAAAACAGTATCAAGGTAGAAGCCGACAAGCTCGATGAATTAATGAACCTCGTTAGCGAACTTGTGGTAACCAAATCTGAAATACTATCGCTCGCAGGCAAATACAATCAACCCGAATTATACAACCTTTACGAAAAAATCGACAAACTATCCAACAAATTTAAAGACAACGCTCTTTCTATCAGGCTTATACCAATAGAAAGCATGATGCTTAGGTTTGAACGCCTTGTTCGCGACCTTTCAAAAGAACTTGGCAAAGAAATTGATTTTGTTACCGAAGGCACAGATACTCAATTAGATAAAACCATTATCGACAATCTTGCCGTGCCACTTATGCACATTATTCGCAATAGCATCGACCACGGTATCGAATCGGTAGAACGCCGCCGCGAACTCAAAAAGTCTGACAGAGGAATCATTAAACTAACTGCCTTTTATTCTGGCACTAATGTCTTTATTCAAGTGCAAGACGATGGAGCTGGTATGAACCCCGAATATCTGAGAAAAAAGGCTATTGAAAAAGGCTTTTTGCTTCCCACTCAGGCTGTTACCACACGACAATTGTACGACCTTGTGTTTCTTCCCGGATTTTCTACGGCGCAAACAATCACAGGCATTTCGGGACGAGGCGTAGGTATGGACGTTGTAAAACAAAACATCATAAAACTACGTGGCGAAATTGATATGGATTCTGAAGTTAACCTCGGAACCATCACCACCATAAAACTACCACTAACCCTCAGCATTATCGACTCGCTACTTGTATCTATTGGCGAACATCTATTGCTGATTCCTCTCTATCTTATCGACAGTTGTTTGCAAACTCCTATAAACCAAATAGATAACGAACGAAAATTGTTTGTATACAACGACGAACCTCTACCCGTTATCAACCTGCGTCTTTTGTTTGAAATTGGCGACAAACAACCCGAAAATACAACCCTTATACTCGTAAAAGCCAAAAACATACGCGTTTGCCTCACTGCCGACAAGGTAATAGGCGAACATCAAGCTGTGTTAAAATCACTCGGCCGCTATTTTGCCGAACAGGAGTATATTTCGGGAGCAAGTATTCTTGGCGATGGTCGCATAGCTCTTGTGCTCGACACCGACAAACTTATACGCCTTGTTGAAAAATCTAAACTCAATTAACCCATGGAAAACCGCATTGATAATAACTTCTACCTTACATTCTACGCCAAAGACGACCTTATGGCCGCCAAAGTGCAAAGCGTGGTTGAAGTTTTGGAACAACAGCCTATTACCAAAATTCCAAAATCGCCCAAGCATATTATAGGCGTTATCAGTTTCCGTGGCGAAATTATTCCTGTAATAGACCCAAGAATAATTGTCGGTTTGCCCGCTCCTCCTCTCTCCGAATATATCATCATTGTACATACTGTTAAAAACGAACGTTACAACGAAACTCTCACCGTTGGAGCTGTAGCCCGTAGTGTAAATAATGTTATAGAAATTAAACCATTAGACATTTTACCTGCCACAGAATTTAACACCAAAATTCCGGCAGAATATACAATCGGGGTTTACCAAGACATTGGACGATTTATTACCATTCTAAATATCAACAAAATATTAGCAATATCAACCATATCTCACCCAGATAACCAAAATTAAAACGCCATGAAAAAAATAAAAAATATACTGCGACGAATATTTAGCGGAAGCCGCATTGCACGAATTATCAATCTATTATTTATCTCAATGGGAGTGGTAATGACTGTTGCTTTCCTAATTATTTTTGTGCTCTACAACAAAAAAATAATGGACGAAGCCGGCACCAAAAGTATGAACGACCTTTCTACACGTTGTGCCGAAGATATTCAACACGAAATGGCTGTTTATTTAGGTCAAACTATGTCGATTGTTACCACACAGACTATGTCGATAAACGGTGCTCTTTCGGGACAACTTAGACGCGACGACATTACTGCCATATTAAGCGGCTACTTCCGTCACACCGATGTACTTGTGGGTGGTATCAAATGGGAGCCTAATGCCTTTGACGGTGCCGATGAACGGTACAAAAACGACCCTCTGTTTTCGGCTTACAATGGAGAATTAAATATATTTTTTGTAAGAGAAGATAGCGCTACAATTGTGCATAAACCCAATTATCAGCTTGACCCTGAATTATATAACCATATTCGCAAAAACCCAGTAGGGCAGATTATGCACGCCGAATTTATCACTGTTGCCGGCAAAAGAGTGTTGGCATTACCATTGGCAGTGCCTTTTATTGCACGCGATCGAAAAACTTTCCTCGGTGCTTTTATTGAATATATCCCTGTTACCAGATTCAACGAAATTGCCCGAAAATTCAAAGAGCAAACCGACATTGAAATGGCAGAGGTTTTATTCGACAACAACTTTATTATTATAGCCGATGCTCAAAACCCCGAAAACAATGGAAAACGTCTTGGCGAAGTGTATGGTAAAGCTTCCGAACATCCCGAAGTTTTTAATAGTCCCGAATCGCATTTAATTGATGAATTGGGAATTTCGCACCATGCTAATGTGTTAAACTGCGGCGGTGGCGACAACAAATGGGTGATTTTATTCAGCACTTACACTTATAATTTTTCTAAAAATCTATACGAACAAATACGCACCTTTGCCATAATTGCGTTTGTACTTCTAATTATTACGCTTATAATTGCCACGATTATAGGTAATAAGATAGGTAGACCTATTTCGCAAATGATTCAAGGCTGCCGTCAAATTGCCGAAGGTAATATAAATGTGTCGTTTAATCATAAGGACATCAAAGGCAGCACCGAAATTACGGAACTATTCACAGCCTTTGACGATATGGCTAAAAACATCAGGAGAATTGTTAGCGATGTAAAGCAATCGGCACAAAACGTAAATAGTGCTGGTAAGGAATTATCAAAATCGGCAAATTTGATGGCTCAAGGTGCTAACCAACAAGCTTCTGCATCGGAACAGGTGTCTACAGCCATGGACGAAATGACAGCTTCGATTCAAAAAAATGCCGTCAACGCCAAAGAAACCGAAGAAATCACCAACAAAGTGGTGCAGAGTGTACAAATAGCCAACAAATCGGTAGGCACCACTGCCGAAGCTATGAAAAACATCACCAACAAAATTGGTATTATCAACGAAATAGCCGGACGTACCGACCTTCTTGCTGTTAATGCTGCTATTGAGGCGGCACGCGTGGGCGAACTTGGAAAAGGTTTTGCAGTGGTGGCGTCTGAAATCAGAAAACTTGCCGAAAGATGTCAAGCTGCAGCTCAAGAAATCGACGTACTCACTGCCAACGGCGTTAAACAAGCCGAAAATTCAGGACGTTTGTTAGAGATGCTTGTTCCTGAAATCAATAAAACTTCGCAACTTGTACACGAAATCACATCGGCTTCGGTAGAACAAAACTGCAACGCCGCTCAAGTAAACAATGCGATTTTGCAGCTCAACAACATTACTCAGCAAAACGCTGCCACTGCCGAAGAACTATCTACAAGTGCCGACGAATCGCAGTCGCAAGCCGAATTGTTAGACTCTACAATGGATTTCTTTAAATTAGATTCCACCACAACGATTTCGGAAATTGCTACTCTAAACCGCGAGGCTGAGGCTATCTTGAAACGTATCGACGAGCTCAAAAAGCAAGAACAAAAGAATAATCTCTAAGATTACAACTTAAAAATACCAGCGCTCTGACGGAACATTTCGGCTTGACCGTTAAGTTCTTCGGCGCTCACGGCAAGTTCTTCGCTTGCTGCGGCATTGCCTTGGATAGCACCGTTGAGCTGCTGAACCGACTGCTCTATCATCTGAATTGTAGAACGCTGATTGTCGGCTGAATATTCCACACGTTCAATCAACGAAGCACATTCGTTGATATCGGGTAAAATATTGGTAATCAACTGTGTAGATTTTGCTGTGGCCTTTACGCTCGCATCGGCTCCTGCCACTATGTCGGCTGCCGACTGTTTGCTTTTTTCGGCAAGTTTGCGAATCTCAGTGGCAACAACTGCGAATCCTTTGCCGTTTTCTCCTGCTCGAGCGGCCTCCACAGCGGCATTGAGGGCAAGTATGTTGGTTTGGAATGCTATGTCGTTGATAATGTCGATTTTTTCTGAAATATCCTTTACAGCGTTGAAACTATCATCCTGAGCATGTTTTATTTGATTGATATCGGCTGTAACTTTTTTGGTGAGTTTTTCGGCTTTGGAGGCAAGATTGGCATTGTTGTTTACCTCGTTGGCTATATCGCTTACCGATTGCACAATATTATCGGCAGTGGCGGCTTGTTCGTTGGCATTTTGCGATAGCGTTTGTGTGGTTCGGTTGATTTCCGCACTTGACGTTTGAAGATTGGCTGCTCCATCGGATATTTTTTCAACCATATTTCTCAAGCTGTCTGCCATATCATACGACGATTTGAGTATTCCCGTGGCAGATTTTGCATTTGACGTTGATATTCTAAGGTCGCCGTCGGCAATTTTGTGCACCAAATGCTCCACATCTTTGGGTTCGCCACCCACCGCACGCAATATTTTGTTGTTTAAATGGTTAGACGCAAACATCATAAGCAAAACAACCACAAGCATCACCACCGCAAGCGAAACTACTGTAACCCCTACCCCTTTGTATTTGGCAGCAGATGGATACGCGAGCGAAATAAACGAGTTGATATTCTTGTCGTGTATGTAGGTCATATCATACGAGTGTTTGTCATATTTAAAAGAAATATGATGAGGCTGCTCGTCTTTGTTTTCGCACATTACACTATAAATATCATCGGGCAATTTGCTCCACTGTCCATCGTAACACTTGTTTTCGTTGTCGTAGGTCCACAATGTAAAGCCACCTTCGATAATGTTGTGGGCATTGAGGGCAGTGTTTTGAGCCTGCACCTTCGACTCCTCTTGTCCTGTAAAATAAATACCTTTAAGTTGACGGTTGATATACAACGGTTTATAAGTAGCAATATATGGCTCACCAAGAATTTCTGTGCGAGCAAAAAAAGTTTTTCCGCTTTCGATTGTAGCTGCCACTTGCATATCGGTAAGTTTTGTACCAACGGCAGGTTTTCCGTCGCTACCCACTATTGTGGTGGCAATACGGATATAATCGTTTCCAACTTTTTGAAATACAGTAAAATGACTTCCATCAGTACCCGAAGCCACTTGTTTGCAAAAACTATTGTTGTTTTGAAGAACTTTTCCACCTATAGTCCACTGAGGAAAATTGCTATTATTTACCGTCACAGTTTGCAAAGGGTTTTCTTTGATACCCCCCTGCAACTCCACATAACTTTCGGCAGCATGAATCAGCAAAAGGTTTGCATTATCAAACCCCTTGTGATGCTCGTCGATTGTGCTTGTTAGACCAATCAAATCGCTGGCAATATTATTCTCGATATGCCGCGACACTACCTCACGTATCGAAAAATGCAGCACAATCACAATTGTAACCACTGCAAAAAACGCCGACACAATATACAAAATGTTTGATTTTGCTTTGGTGCTAAGATTCTCTCCTATCATAAAATAAACACATTTAATAGTTCAATTTCACAAAATGTTCTTTTTATACGTAAAAGCATTTAGTAAGATTCAAAAAATTTGCCAATTTTTTACAAAAAATATTGCCTCATCTAAAAAAAACTAATCAACAAATATAAGATTATTGCTATATTTGTAATCAAAAAAATCAACAATATGACAATCATCGACGCACACAGCCACCTTTGGCTCAAACAGGATACCGTGGTGGACGGTAATCACCTCTACACCACCACACGCGGACGCTCAATGTTTTTTGACGGCGAACGCCAAATGCTGCCCCCTTTTATGGTTGACGGCAGAAACACAGCCGAAATTTTTCTTGCTAATATGGATTATGCACAGGTTGGCGGAGCGGTTGTGGTTCAGGAAGTTATTGACGGCTACCAAAATGATTATCTTTTGGAAATGTCAAAAAAATATTCCAACCGTTTCTTCGTTTGCGGAATGCCGCGCCTTGGTCTCGAAAATGCCGAAGCTGAGAAAAAAATTTCTGCCGACGACATTTTAAACGATGTAAAAGCCTTGTATTCACGTGGTTTCAAAGGTATTGCAATTCCTGGACATCGTGTCAGCCGACCGATGAAAGACCTTCTGCCGGCAATGAAATATATGGAAGAAAAACAGATGATTTTCTCGATGTGCCTCGCCGACAATGCCAACCAAATTGCAACATTTCAGGATGTTATTTCTGAATGTAAAAACCTCAAAATTGCCATAGGACATTTTGGACTTGCTACCACTAAGAATTGGGAACGTCAAATTCTCCTTGCCCGCAATGCCAATGTTTTCATTGAATCGGGCGGCATTACTTGGCTCTACAACAGCGAGTTTTACCCGTTCCCCTCAGCCGTAAAAGCCATCCGCGAAGCCGCCGACCTTGTGGGCATCGACAAACTGATGTGGGGCAGCGACTATCCACGCACCATCTGCGCCATCACTTACAAGATGTCGTATGATTTTATAATCAAGAGTAATGCCTTCACCAACGATGAAAAAGCGGCATTTCTCGGCGGAAATGCAGTTAAGTTCTACGGTTTCAAAAACTTGCCGGAGTTACCATATATCAAAAATATGTCGGAATAAATATAATGCCGCTTGTGTTTTGAGGTTAAGACTCAGTGCTGTTTAACCTCTCCAAGTGGCACATCATCAACGAGTTGTCGGCATTATGGAGATGCATTCCGCCGCCTTCGCAATAGCGGAAAAACTTACAATCGGTGCAGATACCTGTCTTTGCCCACGAGCGGTTGCGGAATTTTTGGAACTTATTGTTCCACACGTCCCACAAATCGTCTTTGTAAATATTGCCTTGACTAAACACAGCCCTGATGCCGGGACACGCTGAAATATCGCCGTTGCTCATAACAGAAGCCACCGACACGCCCGCCTCGCAACTATAAAAATTGTCGCGGACATCATTTTCGTACCGTCCCAAAAAGCCTTCGCAACTGTAACTTACGTGTTTGCCCTCGGCGCGACATTCTATAATAAAATCCATCAATTGCCTGAGTTGTGCGCCGTTGAGTTGCAAATCCTTGTTTTCTGCGGCACGTCCAGCCGGAAATGCCGAAAACACTCGCCAACTCTCCACACCTACATCATAAAGCCTTTTTTTAAGGTCGTGGAGACCATCAAGACTTCGCGGTGTAACACAAGTTGCCACATCCCAATTGAGTCCCGAAGTTTTGCCAAGCAAACGTATTGCGTTGAAGGCGCGTTGCCAACTCTCGGAGTTTCCGCGCATATAGTTATGGTCGTCCTCGTTGCCGTCGAGACTGATGGTTGCGCTTCTCATACCGCTATTAATCAACGCTTTAAGACGGCAAACAGTCAACAACATTCCATTGCTTACCACCCCCCAAGGATATTCGCGTTTGTAGAGTTGCTGACCTACGTATTCGATATCGTTGCGCAGCAAAGGCTCGCCACCTGTTATTATTATCATCAACGAATGTGTGTCAACGTGAGGCGTCAAATTATCAATCACCCTTAGAAAATCTTCGGCGGGCATATCCTTGATTTGCGATTTTGGCAAACACGCACTTCCACAATGCCGACAATGCAGATTGCACCGCAGCGTACATTCCCAAAACAACTGCCTCAGTTCGTGAAGTTTTTTGCGGTTGTTTTTGATGCTTCGGGCAATTTCGAGACCAATGCGTTTTTTAAGCGACAGTTCCATCTTACTTTTCAGAGGTCGTGTTTTTTTCGGTAGTTTCTGCGGATTTCTTTTTGAGTGTAAAATCGTGTGTAGTTGCGTATGAACCACTGAACCAATCACCATCTCCGCCTTCAAAATTGGTTGTAATATTCACAGAATCAGTTTCGTAATTGCCTTTTGTATCCTTTGCCATCACCCAAAAATCACGCATAGGAAATATATCAGTAGAGTTAAACTCGAATTTTCCTTGCTGGTCGGTTACTGCTGTATCGCCATAATGCTCTCTAACATAAACTTTTACATTGTCGATACCCTTGCCGTCTTCGTTCAACACAGCACCTTCAACTTTAAATTTAGCGTAAGGCTGTCCGTAGAGGTCGGGACCAAGAATATCATTTTTTCCATCGCCACAAGCAGCGAAACCAAGCATTGCAAGCAACGATGAAAGCATTGCGCACCACTTAACTGTTAAGAATTTTCTTAGTTTGTTCATTTTTCAATTTGTTTTGGTTCTATATTTTGTTTTTCGATTTTCTTATATTTTGACGGCGGAACACCGTAAAGCGCAATGATTTCGCCGTGTATGGGAGATGGCACAACAGTGCTCAGAGTATCAGTAGGTGTATCGTCGGTGATAACCACCTTTTGCGCCCTGTGGCACGCTTGAAAACCCATCACAGCCAACAACGCCGCCAACACAGCGCACCATTTTCCGAGTGTATATTTCTTTAATTTTGACATTGCTATCGAATTATTTGCTGCAAATATAATTGATTATTTCAAATTAGCAAAACAAAAAATCTCAGACAAATCTTAAAAAACGTTATCTTTGTGGTAAAAAATTGGGCGGAGTTTCCCGAAAAAATTTGACAATGAAAGATTTTGCAGCAATAGACTTTGAAACGGCAAACAATGAGCGCTCGTCGGTGTGTTCGGTTGGGATTGTGATAGTTAGGAATGGTGAAATAGTTGATTCGTTCTATTCACTTATACAGCCCGAGCCAAATTATTACAATTATTGGTGCTCGCGGGTTCACGGTCTAAGCCAAGAAGATACCGAGGATGCGCCAGTTTTCCCGAAAGTTTGGGCGCAGGTGGAACCAAAGATTGCCGGGTTGCCATTAGTGGCGCACAATAAGCCGTTTGATGAGAGTTGTTTGAAGGCTGCTTTTCGTGTTTATCAGATGGATTATCCCGATTATGAATTTTATGATACGCTTTGTGTTTCGCGCCGTGTGTTTCGTCATTTACCAAATCATCAACTCCATACAGTAGCGGCAGCCTGTGGGTATCGTTTAGACAATCACCACCATGCCCTCGCCGACGCCGAAGCTTGCGCATGGATTGCGAGGGAGATATTGTAGGGAAAATTTGAGGGATAATTGAGGAACGCAGATTACTCACTCTTGTTTTCCCACGCCTTAATCAAATCCACGTTAAGTTGCTCCAATTGTGAGAGATGCACTTTTGAATTGTCGTTCAGGGGTTTGTACCAACTCATTTTGGCAAAATGCGCTTTGAGGTCGGCGGAGGAGAACACATAGCCGTGGCGGGCGTAGATTTCGTTGCGCATTACGCGGAGTTGAGCCTTGGTGAAAAAATCCAATTGTGACGGCAAAACCAATTTCATCGAGGTGTAAGGATACTGACCCGTGACGATTTCGGTGATTTGGTCTTTCTTGGTGAGCGATTTGTAAAACGTTGACCTCTTGTAATATCCACAAGGATTATCATCGTCCCAAACGGCGTTGTAAAGGTCGATTCCCTTGTCGGTGAACTCCACCCAATAGATTTTGCCGTCTTTGAGTTTGAAACATTGCGCCATAGTGCCGTCGCTGACCTGCACTTCTATCTTCTCACCGTTGAGCGATTCGCGGGCAAAGTTGTACTCCTTGCCCTGAGAGTCGGTGTAGATGCCGTCGAGCATATCAAGGAGAAGTTGGTCGTCGTGATTCCAATCAGTAAGTTCCGCCAAGAGTGCTGTGATTACGTTTTTGGAATTCCGCGCCACAAGCACGAGGTTTGCGTTGTCGTAGCCGTCGGTGATTTTCATTTTGGTGACGTTGCAGCCGTTGCCGCTCATATTGAACTCTGCATCAACTACTTTGAACTTGTCGGTTCCGATGCTTTGGAGTTCCCAATCAAGGCCTGCATCGGTGTAGCCGCCTATGAATTGGTAGTTGCCATTGTCAGCCTTCCCACAGTTCCATCCGCCGAGGCCGTCGGTCCAAGTGCGGTTGTTGATGTTTTGTGCGGTGGCGGTGGCGGCTAAAATAGTGGTTGTCAAGAGTGTAAAAAATGTTTTTTTCATAGTGTTCAGAATTTGATGGTTGTTTTACGGAATATTCCGCATGGGCAAAGATATAAAATAATTTGCAAGGTGGTGTTTGTGATTTCAAGAAAAATAGTTATACACTCACAATTCCATATCAGGAACATTCCAAATTGGAAACGATGTTATCCGAGCAACATCCTCTCTTCATCGGTAAGGTGGCGCAAGGTGGCTTACTTGTTAATCAAAACTACCGCGTAGGCATCATTTTTCATATTATAAAATGTGCCGCTGCAACCGCCTCCGTTGGTGAAAAGCGTACATTCAAACTTGCCCGAATTGGTGCCTTTTGGGGTAAATTCTTCGAGAACAACCTCGTTTGAAACCGCGTCGGGAGATTCTATTTTGCGAAGAACAAGTTTCATTTTGGTGTTGGGACGATCGTTGTAGAAATAATATCCAACACTATCGCCGAGGTTGCAACCTTGCGCATTTACAAACATAGTAACATCAAAAGAACCGATTTTTCCAACGTATCTTGATGAAACTGTGCCGTTTATGCGTTCCATTTTGGTGCCGTTCCAAACAAACAGTTTTGTATCGTCGTCAGCGTCATAAAAAGTTAGCGTGTCGCCGTGCGAAAAATTGCCGCCGATTCCAAAACAACCTTGCAATTCGGGTTGCAACTTGCTTTGCGAAAGTTTGCCGTCTTTGTAAACATATTCCGACAACCAATATTCTGCGCCGTCAGGATAGGTCTCGGGGTTTGCCGGCAGTTTGTTGTGCAAATAAAAAGCCTTGAACGAAACGTCGTCGATGCGGAAAACCTTTACTTCGGTGGTGCCGATAGGACTTTCGTTGAGCGAGATACTATTTTCGGTATATTCTGCATCATCGTTGGTTTCGCCGTTGTTCACCTGTTTCCAAATATCTTTCAGGATTTCCTGCGTCAACTCCACTTTTGGCTGATTAGTAGTGGGTTGGGTTGTGTTTTCGTTCGAATTAGAATTATTATTCTGTGTGCCTGAGCCGCAAGAAATCAGAGTTGCAGTTGCAATTAAAAAGGCTGTTTGTAATGCTTTCATAATGAAAAAATTTGTGAAACGTTTTGCTTATTTTGCAGCCACTAATTTAGCAAAAAACACAATTTCGGGAATAATTATTCCCAACTTTTTTTGAAATTTCACCTATATCACTGATTGTCAATTTTCTCCAACAACTCGCTTGTGTACTTCTTTTCCATTGTTGACTCGCGGACAATGCGCCAAAGGGCGGCGGCGGTTTTGAGTTTGTCGGGGAAACGGTTGGTGGCGGGGTCGGCGCAGAAATCCTTTACAAAACGGTTCCATTGCAGGGCGGAGTTGTCGTATTTGGCGTAAGTTTTTTTGC
>JAGCDD010000054.1 GCA_017651345.1 Bacteroidales bacterium
AGAGCGGAATCATACGGAATGGATGCCATGCAAATGCAGGGCGCTATAACTATGTTTGCTGCGAATGTAAAACGTATCATCAAACTGATCGGAGAGACCAAATAAGGTCTAAATCATCAAATTTTGACCTATTAAAGGCTATTTGCCGATGTATAGAAGGCGTTTTACCACCTTATAGAGCAAATATCCGCTACTAATCATAAAAAAAGGATTGCAACGTTAATCGCTGCAATCCTTTCTCATGTTATGAGTGCACTACAAATAAGCAATCTTTTTCAGTGCCCTCCTTTTTTACTCTTTTTTTATTTTTGTAAACTGTTGATTTACAGCATAATAAAAATGGCTCCTTGAAACGTGTTCGAGGAACCAAATTCTAATAGGTATGGGTGGCTTATAGCGATACCAACAAACTGTAATCCGTGCCGTCATCCACAATGCTGGAACCAGAATTGCCAGCGGCAACAACAGTGGGTACATGCGCATTGTCTGCCGTATAGTGTAAATTATATGTAGGCGCAAGAAGACGCAAATTTATCTAAAATTGACAGGTACTGTGTATTTTACTCTTACGTTTTTCCCTCTTTGCATACCGGGCTTCCAAGTAGGCATATTCTTGATTAGACGAATTGCTTCATTATCTAGTTGTTCATTACCAGTTGACCTCACTATTTCAACATCGCATATACTTCCGTCTGTGTTTATCACAAATTGACAAATTGCCCTTCCCTGAATTCCGGCTTCTTTTGCTTCATGCGGGTATTGTAAGTTATCATTTATATATTTATACATTGCAGCCTGTCCATTAGGATATTCAGGCATTTTTTCAACAACAATGAAAACCTCTCCATCTTCTACACAATTACCATTATAGGCAGGCTTGTCTCCATCTTTTGTTTGTGATTTTTGAGGTGCATTCTTTAATTCTTCCCCAACATTTATATTATTCGTCAAGAATTGGAATTTTTTAGCGATTTCATCATTTTCTATAACCCCTTCGTTTATCTTACTCTTGATGATTGCAATTTGCCAATCATTTAGTACTTCACCTTCATTTACATTGAACCAGTCCGAAAATTTTTCTTTATAGTTTGACAAATTGAGATCAAAATAATAATTTACCTTATAATCCTCTAATATTATGTCAAGGTAAGATGAGTAGCCCCATACATTTACTTGTATCTCATATTTACCTAAAGACCACTCTCTTTCTTTTGCCAAATCGATTAAAGCACTACCCAATAAAGGTGATGTGAAATGGTAAATTCCTGCAGTATGCGCTAATTTTCCTATGTTAGAGATATACCCATCCCCAGGGTCGTCTAAAACGAAAATAGTATATCCAGCAACACTAAAATTAGTTTTAGACTTTTGTATTGCAGCACCAAGATTCTTAAAACTTGTTAAGATTTCCGACTGCGTCTTACCTAAACTAATGTAAGCCGCTTTGTCTTCAAACTGATTATCACTTCGTACGACCAAATCATACCCTTTGGTTTGAGTGTCATAAACAATGTTTTCGCCAATAAACTCAAACCTGTTGCTCGTAGACTTAATATTAGTCACTTGAGACATAATCGGCAACGTTAACAAACACATAAAGAGAACAATGCAATTCTTTTTCATAATGATTTGATTAAAAAATAATTTTGGGTTGCAAAGTTAATAATAAAAAATGATATATGCAAATAATAACATATAAATTTGCAAAAATATGATTTTTTTTTACATAATTAGCATTTTTGCTAACCGATACTTGTTTTGTGGACACTAATGTATCTTAATCTAATGTTGGAAAATAGTTGAAAAAACTATATATCATTTTTTTTTGAAAAAATTGCCCAAAAACTTGCATATATCAAGAATTTTTTGTAATCTTGCGCAAGATTTCAAGAGTGAAATTTCGGGTAAGCATCGGGTAAAATCGGTGTAAAAACCGGTATAACAATAAGTATTAACATGCTGTAACACAAAACAGTTGCGAGTTGGTTTTGGAAATTTTTTGGTTCGTGGGTTCTTATCTCGCTTTGCTCGAACGATTATTGCGACAAGCGCAATTTCCGAGCCCCACATTCCACCCAAAACAGCGAACTTCGGTTCGCTATTTTTGTGTCTTTCGATAAAAATTTCATATATTTGAGAAAAAAGTGCAGGAATATTTGCAAAAGTGCATAATTTTTTGTATCTTTGTAGCGTCATATTGTGTGCGCACATGTAGCGTGCACAGATATGCGCGTAGAAATGCGCAGGTATACGCGTAAAATTAATAGATTATACGGATTATTATCGCCATGGAGAGAACTGTCTTACGTCGTTTGTTAGGAGTTGTGCTATTCGTAGTATTACCTGTGTTTGCTATGTGTGAGGAAAACGCAGTGTTGCACCGTGTGTTGTTTCATTCGGGGCGAGTGGTAGTAGGTGAGATAGTGCTTCGCAATGAGGATGTGGTGATAATAAAAGACAGTTATGGTTCGCGTTTTCAGTTTCCGATGTCGGATGTGGTTGAGATAACCGAAGTGATAGACAAGGAAGCGTCGGAGAAACATGAGGAAGAGAAATCGTCCCGATCAATGACGAATATTAAGCGCACTTCGTTAGGAGTACATGTTGCCGGAGGTTTGGTGAACCTTGGTGGTTCGATGGGTGGTGCTATTGCCGCGGATTTCCGGTTGGGTGCGAACAATCTTGGTGGCAGGCGTATCTTTCTCGGAGGACAAGTCGGTTATCGCGGATTGATGGTTGAGGACAAGGTGTATTCGATTATACCTATAGATATAGTGACCGAAATTCCGCTGATACAAGGTGATCATGTGCCTATGATAGGTGCCAATATCGGTTATGGTATAGGAGTAGGCGGCGGAATGCGAGGTGGTGTGAATGCGGGATTAGCGTTTGGATATCGTTACCATTTCTCGCGTACAGGAGCATTCCATATCGGCATAGAAGCCGAAGTGCAACAACTGGCAGCGTCGTCGCACACCATAGAAGTAGAACCCGGACAAAAGTTCCACTCGGATAGCGGTCGAACGGCAGTAATGGGAATGTTGACCTTGGGAATATTGTTCTAAGCAAGGCATGAAATACTGACTTAATTCCGACAAAACCCCGACAAAACCCCGATATACCCCCGATTCTCTCGTACGTTTTAGACAAATGAAGCAAAACAATTCATCCACAGGGAAGTTCAAACGTCAGCCACGCAATCACCCGATTACCGTGCTGCTCAATGATAGCGAAATGCGCACCATCACGCGCTACTGCGAGCGATACAAGTATCGCAGTCGTTCGGATATGGTTCGCCAGACGCTGATACGCGCTATACTCAAACGTCTTGACAAGGATTCGCCAACGCTGTTTGATTGATGATAACCGATTCGTTTGCCATAATATCGTTAGTACTCGCCATTATTTGGTTGGTGCCGTTGGTGTGCAGAAAGATTCATATTCCTGCCATCGTCGGATTTATTGTGATGGGCATCATCATCGGTGAGCACGGTATAGGCTTGTTGTTCGGTGAGCATGATTCGGGTTTGTTGGCACCGAACCGCACGATTGATGTGTTGGGCAAGATGGGCATGTTGTATATCATGCTGCAAGCCGGTATAGAGATTGACATGAATGACTTCCGACAGTACCGTTGGGGC
>JAGCDD010000055.1 GCA_017651345.1 Bacteroidales bacterium
ATAAACAAAATTATTATTCCGCAAAGATACAAAAAAGAAAGATTTCTGCCTTAACAGCCTATTAAATTATGTTTCCACATTATTAAATTCAAAAAAAAATTCTTATCTTTGGAATAACAAAAAACATCACAATATGAGCGGTAACCTTTTCGACAAAATATGGAACAATCACGTAGTTAAGACCATCGAGGGCGGTCCTGATGTGCTGTTTATCGACCGTCAGTATATGCACGAGGTAACATCGCCGGCGGCATTCGAGAATATCAGGCACAGAGGTATAAAACCTCTTATGCCTGAGCGCATTACTGCCATTTGCGACCACAACATACCCACTCACAACCACTTGCGACCCGTGCAAGACCCTCTGTCGGAAGCGCAGATTTCGGCATTGGAACGCAATACCAAAGATTTCAACATTCCGTTTTTTGGTCTCGACCACCCTTACAACGGCATTCTGCACGTGGTGGGTCCCGAACTTGGATTAACACAGCCCGGAATGACCATAGTTTGCGGCGATAGTCACACCTCCACACACGGTGCTCTCGGCTGCATTGCCTTCGGAATTGGCACATCAGAGGTGGAAACCGTTACTGCAACACAATGCCTTTTGCAATACAAGCCCAAACAGATGAACATCAGGATAGAAGGCTCGCTGAGCAAAGGCGTTACATCCAAAGACCTGGCGCTATACATACTTTCGCAATACGGCACCGACTTAGGCACAGGCTATTTTATAGAGTTTTCGGGCAGCACCATAAGCGGACTTTCGGTAGAATCGCGAATGACGCTCTGCAATATGGGCATCGAAATGGGCGCACGAGGAGCATTGATAGCCCCCGACCAAACCACAATCGATTATATCAAAAACCGTCCATACGCACCTCAGGGCGAGGATTTCGTCAAGGCGGAGAACCAATGGCGGCAACTCTTCACCGACCCGGGAGCGCATTTTGACAAAATAGTTGAAATCGACGCCACAAAAGTCCCCGTGATGATCACCTACGGCACAAACCCCGGAATGGCAATGCCTATCGACGGCGTTATCCCCGACCGCACCGACGACAAAAAGTTTGTCCGCGCACTGCGGTATATGGGTTTTACTGTGGGCGAAAAACTCATTGGCAAACCCATACAAAACGTGTTTATAGGTAGTTGCACCAACGGCCGCATCGAAGATTTCCGCTTGGCGGCACACATTATTAATAATAGAAAAATTGCCGACGGAGTAAAGGCGTGGATAGTGCCGGGCTCAAACCAAGTGCTCAACCAAATCAAAGAGGAAGGTTTGGACAAGATATTTACCACCGCAGGGGCGGAACTCAGGCTGCCCGGCTGTTCGGCTTGTTTGGGAATGAACGCCGACAGAGTACCGAGCGGAAACTACTGTGTATCAACCTCAAACAGAAATTTTGAAGGTCGCCAAGGTGCAGGAGCAAGAACTATACTTGCAAGTCCGATTACTGCGGCAGCCGCTGCCGTTACAGGCTTGATTGTCAACCCAATAGAATTTATTTAGTATGGAAAAGAACAACATCACCATATCCACCGCTGTTGTCTTCAAGAGCGACAACATCGACACCGACAAGATAATTCCCGCGCGGTTTCTCAAAGCCGTTAGCAGAGGCAACTTTGGCGAAAAACTATTCTGCGACCTGCGGACTAATCCCAATTTTTGCCTCAATCAATACCCCGGCAACCGAAAAATCCTCATCACCGGCAACAATTTTGGCTGCGGATCGAGCCGCGAACACGCCGTGTGGGCTCTCTACGACTATGGTTTCCGCGTAATAATAGCCACAGGCTTTGCCGATATTTTTAAAAACAACGCCTTCAACAACGGACTTCTGCCGCTCACCCTGCCTGCAGAGCAATGCAACGCATTGGCACAAAAAGCAATAGAAAACCACGACACCATTTTTGAAGTAAGCATCGAGGCGCAGACCGTGGGCATACAAGGCAGCGAAAAATTTAAGTTCAATATCGACCCATTTCGCCGCGAATGTCTTATAAATGGCTCAGACACAACACAATGGTTGTTGAATATGAAGGATGAGATAATTGATTTTGAAAACACAAAACCATCATACAATTATGAATAAACACATTGCAGTAATCGGTGGCGACGGCATTGGCCCCGAGGTAACAGCACAAGCCGTAAAAGCATTAAACGCCGTGGCTCAAAAATTTGGGCACACCTTTAAATATACCAATGCACTTGGCGGAGCGGCTGCCATCGACCAATGTGGCGACCCTATGCCCGACACCACCATTGCCACCTGCAAAGAGTGCGACGCCGTGCTCTTTGGCGCATTCGGCGACCCAAAATACGACAACGACCCCAACGCAAAAGTGCGTCCCGAACAAGGTCTTCTGAAAATACGCAAGCAACTCGGACTATACGCCAACATCCGCCCCATTTTTACCTTTGAATCATTGATTCACAAATCACCCATCAAAAAAGAGATAGTAGAAAAAGCCGATTTTGTGGTGGTGCGCGAACTTACAGGAGGAATGTATTTTGGAATGAAAGGTCGCACCGAGGATGGCAAAACAGCCTTTGACACAAACACTTACTCTACATACGAAATAGAACGCATTCTTAAAACAGCCTTTGACCTTGCCACCTCTCGCCGCAAAAAAGTCACCGTGGTAGACAAAGCCAACATCCTTGCCACATCACGTCTATGGCGCGAAACCGCAATGCGCATCAGCCAAGATTATCCCGAAGTAGCCACCGATTATATGTTTGTAGACAACGCCTCGATGCGCATCATCACCACTCCCCGCGACTTCGACGTAATAGTTACCGAAAACACCTTTGGAGATATTCTCACCGACGAAGCAAGCGTAATAACAGGCTCTATGGGAATGATGCCGAGTGCGTCGGTTGGTACGTTTACATCACTGTTTGAACCCATTCACGGGTCGTACCCACAGGCAGCGGGCAAAAATATCGCCAACCCAATGGCAGCGATACTTTCGGCGGCAATGCTTTTAGAAATGGCGTTTGAATTAAAGTCCGAAGCCGAAGCCATCAAATCTGCTGTTAATAAAGCTATTAAAAACGGAATAGTAACCGAAGACATCGCCGAAGGCAAGGCCTATTCCACCACCGAAGTGGGGGACTATATAGCCACGTCAATTTTGGAAACAAAGTAATTTTTTAACCCAAAACGCAATTTTTAGCAATAAAAACCGCTTTTATTTGTAAAAAAACTCTATCTTCGCCCCAATATTAAGACAAGACAAGATGAATACATTACAACTAAGTTCGGCGATATTAAAATAAAACCCTTTAAACAATATCAAACAATGAAAAAAATTACAAATCTACTTTTAATGCTGTTGCTTTTGATGGCAGCGGCTTGCGAAAAAACAGACGACACACAAGATCTTGAAGAAGAAATCTTCAACCCCGGCGACAAAAAAGTGGGTCTCGTGCTCAGCGGCGGTGGTGCAAAAGGCGCGGCAGAAATTGGCGCACTGAAAGTGATAGAACAAAAAGGCATCAAAATCGACTATATTTCAGGCACAAGCATCGGTGCTATTATGGGCGCATTGTATGCCGCAGGATACACACCAACAGAATTAGAAGAATTTTTTGGAGGTATAAGTAAAGACCAAGGCAAAAACAGTTTATATATCCGAACAATACTTTCAAACCTCTTGGAAGCCAAAGGTGTAAGCACATTCGACGACCTCAAAATTCCTTTCCGTTGCGTAGTGGCCGACACCAAAGAACTCAAAGAGGTGGTATTATCCGAAGGTTCGGTACTTGAAGCAATAATGGCCTCTGCTGCAATTCCATACATCTACAGCAATGTTGAAATCGATGATCATATCTATGTAGATGGCGGATTTTACAACAACCTTCCCGTAGACGTGGTTAAAGAAATGGGCGCAGAATACACCTTAGTGGTAGACCTTCGTCAAAACGACGAATCTTTTGTTCCCGCTTATTATGAACCTCTTATAAAAGAAGCACTTAAAACTGATTTGGGATTAGCAATGCTCGGTAACGCTGCCGACTTGGTTAAAGACTATTTTAAAAACCGTCCCGACAAACCCAAATACGAGGCCAACAAGCAGATGGCCGACACCTATATTCACCCAAATCTTGCAGGCTACGACGCACTCAGTTTCGGTGCTGACAATGTTAGAGAAATGGTAGAAATAGGTCAAACCGCTGCCGAGCCTAAATTGGTTATTTCTACCAAATAGATTGAACAATTTGTTTTTCAATTGTTTACACAACCGACATTAATAACTCATAACTAAATACTCATATCAATGAAAAACTATCTACTCCCGAGTATTGCATTAATGCTCGCAGGCTCATTAGCCTTGTCTTGCAACAAAGACAAAAACGATGACAACCCCGACAATCCCGGCAACAACAGTCCAGTGGATAAACCTGAAATCACACGACTTGACGAAATTGTACCAGTTGACATCAACGAAAGCACTTTTCCTGACCCCGTATTCCGTGCCATTATTTCTACTCGCGATTACGACAAAAACGGCGACGGCACTTTGGATGTTGACGAAATCATCCACATACGCAACATCCATTGCGAAGCTCGTGGTGTAAAATCGCTCCAAGGTATTGAATATCTGTTGGAATTGCGTGGTATCTATTGTCAAGACAACCAAATATCTAATTGGAATCTCGATAACAACAAACTCCTCACCGGTATTTGGTGTTCGGGCAACCAGTTTGAAGCTCTCGACTTTACAGGACTTGACGACCTCGTTTGGGTATATTGCCACGACAACCCCAATCTTACATATCTCAATGTAAGCAACAACCCCAAAATGGCTTACGTTGAATGTAACACATGTCCGCTCAAACATATCGATGTAACCCACAACCCCGAATTGGAACATCTTATGTGCGGAACGTGCCAACTTGACGAGCTTGACGTTAGCAAAAACCCAAAACTGCAACATTTGGACGCTTTTCAAAACAATTTCACAGAGTTAGACCTCTCTAACAACAAGATGTTGAAACGTCTCGACATTTGGTATAATGAGAATCTTGGCGACTTAAAAATCGACCATATTAAAGGTCTGCAAACCTACAATTGCGCCAAAACAGGCATCGACAAATTGGATGTATCCAACAACCCCGAACTTTACAAACTGGTATGCAGTTACAACCAAATCAAAGAGTTAGATTTGTCGAAAAATCCAAAACTTGTAATCCTGATGTGTCAAGACAACGCTCTCACGAAACTCGACCTTTCGTACACACCTCAATTGCGCTTTTTGTGGGCTGCACACAATCAGTTTAACACGTTAGACATTGGCTACACACCATACCTTATCAAAGTTCATGACAAAGGCACTTACGAAAAAGCCAAAATCGACCACGAATGGTATATCGACTTGGGCGGCGACGTGTCTACCGGCGACGACAACAAACTATACCTTTGGGTAAACCAAGATGTAACTTTAAGCGATGTATCTCACGGAAATCAGGCTGCAACAGAGAAATATTCTGAATTGGATCCTGGCGTTAAGGAAAGCGACTGTCTCACACGCGGATATGTTGTCAACTATCTTTACGAAATGGCAGGAAGTCCCAATATCGGCAGCCACAAATCAAGTTACAAAGACGTGGCAGGCTCAAAATACGAAAAAGCATTGATTTGGGCAGAGATGAGAGCGCTCATTATGGGATATCCCGAATTTTTGGGCGACTATTGCGGTCCTGATAAATGGATTACACGTCAAGACCTTATGTTTATGCTAATGAGATATTCAGAGGCCTTTGGCTACGAACGCTCCATCGACTTTGGACGTAGCGATGAATATATCGACTACTACGACATTGATTCCGACCACTGGGAGGCTGTATGTTGGTGCGCCACTTGGCACATAATAGAAGGCAAAGGAGGGAAAGAAAAGAGCCAACAAAAAATCGACCCCTATGGTCGTGTAACACAAGCCGACCTCGATCTTGCAATTGCTAATTTAAAAGAGGTTAACCATCTATAACGCAATCAATTATTCTGTATAACCCCTATGAAAGATTTATCTGTAAATATAACTCTAATTCTCATAGGGGTTATATTTTTAGTCACATTATCTTTTTGGCTATGTGGTTGCAAAGCCCTTCTTAAGGATAAAAATGTGAACACCAATCCCAACGAATTTCATTGGGAACCATCGTCAAGTGCACCACGACAACATCCTGTAGAGGTTTTTGATGTGCATTTTCTACTACGCCGACCGCCCGAAGGCAATACGTATATCTTTCAATATTATTATTTCGGATTTTGTTTCAAATATGCAGGTTTGGCATCAGGCTACAATGGAATAGCATACGACGAAAATGATAAATACCCCCTCCCCCATTACATTGCAGCATTGTGGCTCTCTTTTCCGGAAAAAAAGGTTTATTATCTTGACGAACCTCTGCCTTATGATCAAATATTACAACTATTTGCCAAAGGATATGATTTTTATGAAGATACCGCCACAAAAACAAAAATAACCTACGACGAATTAGACCTTTGTTTTCTGCCCAACGGCAAAACTGTATTGTATGTAAAAGGCACTACTCGTAAAACAATGGTAGATTGGATGGCTCAGGGCATCGCTACCGACGAATTCAACGACAACATCTGCAAAGAGAATCGCAGCGAATCAATCGAAAAACATATCAACTACTATGCAAATGATTCCAACCTAATGGTCAACAACACATTTCCCGTAGATTCGCTACTAAACAAGTATTTCGAAAGGTTTTTGTACACCATCAATATAGATTTAGCCGACCCTCAAGCCAAGGCACTTTGGGGCAAAGAGGAATACACCAATGGAGAATTTCTTTGTTCCCGGTATCGCTCTATGGTAGAGTCAATTGCAATGCCATCGCGACTAAAATGTTACGAAGTTACTTGGGATAGCCACGGTTATAAATATTTAGCCAACGTGTATTTCAACGAAGAAGAAATGCTCCAACTGTTCGACGAAGCATACGGCAACGACCATACGCAACAAGGTGTGCTCAACATTGCCATCAACGATAGCGGCGACTCTTTGGAGATTTCGCTCAACGTTGCCGACAAAAAATTCGTTTTCAAAAAAACTGAAATAAAGGTTGAAAAATACCCCTTATCAAATCCCGACGATGAGACTATCGTTTTCAAAAACTACGAAAACGAGCCTCAAAACATTTTCAGGATAAAATAGCGATGGCAGTTCAACTCTTATTTTTTAGGCATTCGCGGAGCAGGTAGACCCCAACAAGAATCCACATTGCGCGAACGACCTGAGCCATAACCTGAGCCATTACGTCCGCCCTTTTTGCCAGGAGCATACGCCAAGCCAACAAAGAAAGAGGGAATATACATCGGACGAGCAAGCATAGATGTTGACTTGTTTACCACAAATTTGTCATCGGCTCTCTTTTTGAGGTGCACAGGGTTTTCGGTAACCGCCGCACTAAGGTCAACGTACACACACAATGCCTTATTGATTCTAAAACTATTGTAGATACCGCCGCAAATCGAAGTCTTGATATCCTGAGTTTTGGCTTTGAGCACTTCTACACCTGCTCCAACATAAGGAACAATGCTGTAAATGCGTCCCTTGTCGCCGCTGAATGTGCTAATCACATCCCACATAATGTCACCGTGAAAAAAGTTGTAGTTTATCTTTTCTCCACTTTTAAATGCTTTGGAATAATAATCTTCGCCATATCCTACATTGGTGCTGATACCCCTATAACCACCACGAAGACCTACCGAAGAATTGAGCCATGAGCCGGCAAAAACGTCAACTCCGAGATTGTTTTCAAAACTGAATTCAGAGAACATACTGATTTCCTTGCTGCACGATGTGTTTACGCCTACTCCAGCGCCAGCGAAAAAATTGCTCTGTGCTGATGCGCAATCAACTATCACTGTTGTAAATACGGCAGCCAATAATACTTTTAAGTGTTTCATATATTAATTAATTAATTAGTTTTTACGCTGCAAAAATATCTAATACCCTTAACGTGGTAACTACGAGAATATTATTTTTTGTTTATCATTTTTTAGTTTTGAAGCCAAACCTGTTACTCTTCTGTTAGATTAATTTATAATTTTGCGGCGTATAAGTTAGGATATCATTATGACAAACGAACCCATATTGCAAACTCTTGACTCACTGAATATTCCATACAAAATTCAGGAGCATAAGGCTATTTTTTCGGAAGAGGACGCCAAAGACGTTGTTATCACCCTCGAAGGCATCGACGTAAAAAACCTCTTTGTAAAGGACAAGAATCACAACTACGGACTTGTGAGTATGGACCTTCACCGTCGCGCCGACCTCAAAAAAATCGCCGCCCAATTTGGATTTGGACGTCTGAGTTTTTGCAATCCCGACGAACTAATGCAGTATCTCAACATTACGCCGGGTTCGGTGAGTCCGCTCTGTTTGATGTTTGATACCAACAGCGTCGTCAAAGTTCTATACGACCAATCATTTGAGGGACACAACGTTATCATCCACCCTCTTCGCAATACAGCATCCATCAGCATAAAATTTGATGATTTAAAACGCTTCACCGAACATTTTGGGCACAAATGGATGACGGGTGATGTTTATAAAGAAGAATAAATATGATTTACAGGCTTTTGACATTGGTATTGCTGTTGATTTCAACATCCGGTTGCGAAGTGCAGCGGGACGTTGAGGTCAGGGATTTTGATGTCAATTGTCAAGAGGCGATATTAGACAACGAAAGCAACGATTACGATGTTATCCGTGATTATTGTTGGTTTGGAATTATTGGCGAAAACGAAGTCCCCGCACTGCGCACCTCTGAGAGCCAACGCACATCGCAACGCAATTTTGAAAAGCGCAAATTAACCTCCGACGCACGCGCAAGGGTTTCCATTGTCAACAAAACTTTCAAATTATTCTGTATCAATCGGCAGACCTATTGTCATTACGAAAAATCAGGTCGGTCGCTATTGCATTTTCTTTGCAAACTTTCAATTTGATTTGCCATTTTTTCCTTTTTATGTAATTGCAAGTATCATCAACTTGCTCTATGGTAACACTATTGTCTAATTTAATTAAAGAAAAATCAAAATGGCAAATTCTAATAATTTCGTAACCATCGAGAACGGTATTTCAGATTTCACCGGCGGCAAGGTTACAATCAAAAAATCATTCAACTATTTGGGACTCTTATGGTTTGTTATCGGCATCATTTTGCTTGTAACACAATCGTTTGGCAAAGATAACAGCACACTTACAATGATACTTCTAGTGTCGGGCATTGCATTGGTGATTTACGGTGCAATATCGTTTTTCATAAAAAAAACAGGCTACTATTACGGTACAAGACCAATGAAATTGCGAACTTTTTTGTTTAATGCCGAACGCAGCGAAGAAGTTATCCGACAGTACAATGCAGGCGAATTTAGCAACCTTTTGGACATTCCTCGTGATTCAGCAGCCAAAATAATGATTAAAATTTTGGTAGACAACGATTATCTTGTGGCATATTCACAAATATTGAAATTTTCGTCACAGAATTACGACTACGAACCTTCGTCCGAAATCCGCATTCACGACCCTGAGCAATGTCAAAAAATCAATACGCTCGTGATAAGTTACTAATAATAAATTGGTTTTCTGTTTGATTATTTGGGGCTGACGAAGAAATTTGTCAGCCCTTTTTTTAGGAGGACTGCGATTATCACGATTAAAAGATTACTCTGACACCCATTCTGCCACCTTGCGGGTTTCGCTCGAAAAACTTACACCCACCTTGAAAAGTTTTCTTCCATCAACGCTGAATGGCAGTGAATAATCCTTGCTGTTGATTTGGGCGAGAGCTTCTTGTGCGGGTTTATCGAGTTTAAACTCAAAGACATAGATATATTGCGGAGTTTTCACCACAGCGTCTATCCTACCGTCCGATGTGGTGCGTTCCGCCTCTGCATAAAAACCTAAAAGTTTGAAAATCAAATAAGTAACATTTTGAAAATAAAGTTCCGCATCACCAACAATTTGATAACTACTATCGGTAAGGAGCGCGGAAAAACGTTTCATAAAGCCGTTGATGTTGCCTGAACGTACTTCACGAGCAAAACTGATGATTGAAAATGCGCTTGTTTCTGTTTTTGGAAAGTTGAAATTGAAGATGAATTTCACCAACCCCTTGGCAACCTCGCGGTTTGGCAAGCCGAGAAAATAGGTGTCCATCTCGCTGTCATAGCCCTTTATAGTTAAATAACCACTTTGATAGAGCAAAGGAATAGGATTGTTTTCAAAATTGTCGATTTTGGAAAGTTCGCTTGAATCACATTCTGTGCTATCGAGTTCGCTGAGATTCATTCCTTGCTCTTTTATCGTTTTGGCAAGGAAAGTCGGCGTGCCGCTTTCAAACCAATATTCTTTGAATTCCTTGCTGTCCAAGGCTTTCATCAAACCAAAAGGATTGTATACATCCACCGAGTTTTGATGGAAATGATAGCCTTCGTACCAACGTTTCAATTCTTTGTAGCACTCATCTTTTGAAATGTTGTTATACTCCGCCATAATTTGAACATAACAGTCTAAATTATCGTGGATTTCCTGTTCGGTAGCACCGCATAGTGTAGAATACTCTATGGTGTTTGAAATATCTTTTAGGTTGTTGACATCGCTAAAAAGACTCACCTTGCTAAATTTGGTAACTCCGGTAATAAAAGCCATCTTGATTTGCTTGTCGCAAGTTTTCAAAACTCCATAAAAAGCCTTCAACTCCTGTCGGATTTCGTCTTTGAGATTTTCATCAAAAAGATTGTTTAACAGCGGTTTATCATATTCGTCCACAAGAATTACAACATCTTTGCCGGTTTTGGCATTGGCATTATTAACAAGTTCGATGAAACGTTCCGAATTGGATTTGGCATTAGGATTAGAACCATATTCCGATTCCATCGTTGACAGATAGTAACTTATGTGCGATTTTACGGCCTCCACCGAATCGTAATTGGCACTGTTGAAATCAAAATGCAGCACGGGATATTTTTTCCACTCAGTCTCCAACTTTTCAATCTTGGTTCCGGCAAAAAGTTCCTTCTGTCCGTCGAAATACTCATGCAGAGTGCTAAGCGTCAGGCTCTTACCAAATCGTCTCGGTCGCGATAGAAAATAGCAAGCCTTGGTATGGGCAAGTTTATAAATCATATCAGTCTTGTCGAGATAGACAAAACCTTCCTTAATCAAAGACGAAAACGCCTGTATGCCGATAGGAATCTTTTTCATAGCCGTAATGATATGTTTTGCAATGCAAAGATGCAATTTTTATTTTGAATTACCAAAATTATCACTCATTTTTAGGGTGAAAGTAAACACCATAATCAGTCTAATAATAAAAATTTTTCCAAAAAATCTTTGAGATTAAAAAAAGATACTTACATTTGCCCGAAAAACAATTTGTTTAACTAATAAAACTCTACCAATGGACGTAATACTTCAAGACGGTATCGTTACCGATTACGACGATTTCTATCTCTGGATAGAAGAACCCAAATTAAACGCCAAAGCCAAATTCATCCATAAAGACGTTGAAGGCGAGGCTGAAACCATTACCGAGGCTGTAATCGACAAAATTGCTATCCAATCGCAATTCGACAGCGAAGAGGCTTATTCCGAAGCATCCGACGAAATTATCAACGATGGCGACTACGACGCTGCTGCCGAGTTTATGACTGCCGACGACACTTTTTATGTAAGTGTTAAACTTGTTGGCAATCCAGAGCCCGTTGAAACGTTCGACACTGGCAGCGCAGAATACTGTTAACGTCGGGCGGCGCTAATGCAATACACCATCAAAGATGAAAAGTACCGGTTTATGTCGGCATTCGACACCCAAACCGGTGCTTATATCCGCACAGGCATAATCGACGAAAACGGCTTAGACACTGGTGTTGACCCGTTTATGGCATCGTTTCCCCATCTTATAGATGTGGGAGTGATGGGTCATTGTATCCACGGCAAAACGGGACTTTGTATCAAAGCGGGTATCGGCTGCTATCAGAGCGGACTCACTATCAATCAGCCAAATATGTCGGTTGAAGATTTCAGATGGATAGCCGAGCAGTGCAAGGGACGATGCAATCAGTTTGCCCTTGGAGGACGCGGCGATCCCGACCAGCACGAACATTTTGAGCAATTGTTACAAATTTGCCGCGCCAACAATTTAGTGCCAAATTTCACCACCTCGGGCTACGGACTCACCCCAAAGTTAGCCCAAATTTGCAAACAATACTGCGGAGCGGTGGCTGTTAGTTGGTATCGCAACGCCTACACACTCAATGCAATAGATATGCTGCTGCAAGCGGGCGTTAAAACCAACATTCATTACGTGGTGGGCAACAATTCTATCGATGAACTTATCGGGCGTTTGGCTAACAATGATTTTCCAAAAGGAATCAACGCAATAGTTTTGCTGCTTCACAAGCCCGCCGGATTGGGCAAAAAGGAAAATATGCTCTCGCCAAGCGACCCAAGAGTGTCAGAACTGTTCGCCGAGGTAGAAAAACGGCATCCGTTTAAAGTGGGAATGGATAGTTGCAGTGTTCCGGGGGCGTTGCGATATTGCAAACACATAAACCCGGGGTCGCTCGATTCGTGCGAAGGCGGACGGTTTAGTTGCTACATCGGTGCAGATATGACAATGGTGCCGTGCAGTTTTGACCAAAAGCAAAAATATGCAGTATCGCTCCAAAACCACTCTATCGAAGAGGCTTGGAACAGCCACGAATTCAATCAGTTTAGAAACCAAATGCGCGGTGCGTGTCCCAACTGTGGCAAAAAAGATTTATGTATGGGAGGCTGTCCGCTAATGCCCGAAATAGTATTGTGCGATTCGGCAGACCGTAAAATTTTATAGGAGAAATAATTATGAAATTCAGAACAGACTTTGTAACCAATTCAAGCAGCAGTTCATTTGTTGTAAAAATATTATTCGAGTTGAACAACGGCAAAAAAGTTTCGTTTTCGGGCGAAGGTTATACCGACGAAACTGGCGTTATCGATTACTTTACCCAAAATGCCATAATAACAGTAAGTCCGCGGCAACTCGGTATGGCAAAAGATTTAGAAAGCCTTATCCAACTGCTTGCCAACGGTGTGTTAGATGCCGACTGGGACGGCAACGGAACCAAGATTTTTGCCCAGCACAGCAAGATAAAAAGCGACTGCGGCAACTGCACCACGCGCGACCCATACAAGTTTATCGACAAAATCCGCGAGTCGGTATCGTCAATCGACGACATCAAAAAAATCACCATTTCGAGCAAAGAATCCAACACCGATGATTATGTAAGAAATTTTTACTACAACCGCCTCACCAACGAATACACCTGCAAGATTCAAGGCAAAGAGATGGACGTGGCAGGCTCGCACGGCGGCGACATCCGTTTCGATGACGCTGATTTGGCAAAAGGTTACAAAGAATATTTCAAAAAACTCCAAAAAACCGAAAAAGCCGAAGCCAAAAAAACAGCGGCTAAGCATAAAGACAGTGATCCAAGATTAATAGAAAGCATAAAAGGTGTAAAAGATATTTTCTTGTACAACGGTGAGACGGTTATTGTTTTCGACGACAAAATAACGATAGGCGACAAAACAATGCCCTGTCCCAAAGGCACTTGCTACGTCAAAGGCGGCGTATTATATTTCGAGGATTATGATTCTGAAAAAGATAATTCCACATTTTTCCGCTACAACGGCAATGAATTTGTAACAGATGAATTTAGATACAACAACAATGAAAAATACTACTCGCCAAACCATAGTTCGTCGACACTCCGCAAAGACGACACTATGTATATCTCTATCAAAGAGTTCGACCAAGAAAACATCACTGAAATAAAATTCGACAAGAAAATATACTTTGTGGATTACGACTATAAAAACGAGGTTATTTTTATTGAGCAACCAAGAAACAACAGATACCTTTTCTACTCCAAAACAGGCGAGTTGCTTTGGGAATATACCCAAAACGAAGAATACGAATACGACGAACGCAAAGTAATCATTGTAGACGGCATTGTAGTTATACCCTCATCCAAAGAAGAATACCCGCATCTTGATATGTTAGAGGGATTCGACATCAAAACCGGCAAAAAACTTTGGGAGGTAACCGACGATACACGATGCATTACCCATTATACAGTAGGTCCTGAAAATATGCTCTATTCGCTCAACTTTTATCATTGCAGCGACCATCGCATAGAACTTCATCTTTATCAACTAAATCCCTATACCGGCGAAGCAGATGTAAAAACGCTAAAAGTAGGCGATCATTGGAACAATATCTCCGCATACAATAATACTATTTGGGGCGATAAACTCTACTATTTTAATGGTCGCTACGAAGACGGATGCTCTTTTGGCGTGGTAGACCTCAACACCAAAGAAGTTTTAGTGGATATACCAATGAAATTACCCGAAGGCATACGCTCAGGCACGGTTGTAGTCACCGACAACAAAGTCTACGTAAAAATTCCCAAACTGTTAAAAATATACGACAACAATCTTGTACTTAAAACCGACCTATTCCCTGACGACGGCAGCAAAATTATTTTGTTAGAGAAAAAAAGCGGAATAAAAAACTATCTTTGGCACAATGGCGAGGAGGTTTTCGTTTACGACGACAAAATAGTGATAGGCAACAAGACCCTGCCCACAATCAATACAGGCAGATACTGCGAAGAAAACGGCGTTCTTTTCCTCAAAGAATCCAATCCCGAAGCCGACAAACCACCCGTTTACCGTTTTGAAAACAACAAAATGGTAGAGGTTAAGGTAAAAACCGACCAAAAACGTTACCGCTTCGATGGCAATCAGTTCATTAAAGATGAATTCAAATACGACCGGCAGCAATACCATTCGCCCCATCATAGTTCCTCATACGAATATATCAACGGACGTGTATGCATCCAACTAAAAACCGACGGCAAGGAATACACCTTTGATTTTGAATCCGAAAAAGAATATTTCATACTGCATTACAACTGCAAACACGACATATTGGTATTGGCATTCGACAAATTCACCGGCTACCGTTTCTACTCCAAAACAGGCTCTCTTATTTGGGAGTATAAAGTTAAACAAGGCTATTTTTGCGATGTGGAAGGCGTGTCGTTTACCGACGATATAGTAATAATTTCCAGCCGCGACATTGAAGACAAACGCACTCTTGAAGGGTTCAACATCAAAACCGGCGAAAAACTATGGGAAACAACCAACGAAAATATCTTCGTGGAGCAATATATCAACTGTCAAGACAATATGATGTATGCGCTAAATTCGTACCATATTATGCGCCCCAACACCAGGCTGCTGTATCTGTACACATTGAATCCGCTTACTGGCGAAACCTCCAAGAAATGTCTTGAAGAAGGATTCCACTGGGCAGATGTTTACACCAGCAACACTATCAAAATCGGCAGCCATATTTACTACCTCAACACCAGAACCAACGACGGATGTTCGTTAGGCATTGTGGATATGCGCACCCAAAAAGTGTTACAAGACATTCCATTAGACATCCCCGGAGGCTACAAACCCTCCTCCCCCATTGCCACCGACAATACTATCAACGTTTTTATACCTGAATTAAAAGAAGTGAGAAAATATAGGAAGGGGAAGGGATAAGATTAATTATATTCCAAAATAATTGAGCAATGCCTGATAATTGTCTTGTGCCGATAGACAAGTGTCGGTAAGATAGCCGTTTGTGTGTCCCCAATTTTGAAGTCCGCGATAGTAAAACAGACGCAATTCTTCGGTAATGATAAACGGCACAATCCCGCTTTGAAGGCATTGCCAAAGTATCAACAATCGCCCAATACGTCCGTTGCCGTCTTGAAATGGATGTATACGTTCAAATTCCACGTGGAAATCCAAAATGTTTTCAAGTGTGATTGTTTTTATCTTGTAATACTTTAAAAGCAAAGATTTTAGCCTTTTGTGCACATCTTCGGGACGTGCGGTTTCTTCGCCCCCCACCTCGTTGGCAAGCCGCTTGTAATCACCTACGGCAAACCAAGATTTTTGACTGTCGGAAGTATTGGTTTTCAGAATTTTATGAAGTTGTTTGATATGGATTTCGGTGATTTTGTCGGTGGCGTGGTCTATGATATAATCAATACAGCGAAAATGGTTGACAGTTTCCATAATATCATCGATGCGGGTATCTTCCGAAGTGATTCCGAGCGTGTTGGTTTCAAAAATAAACCTCGTTTGCTCTTTGGTTAGACGGCTGCCCTCGATATGATTTGAATTGTAGGTTAAATCAATTTGCGTGCGGTGGTAGATTCCGCCTTTGAGGTGCGCCTCTTTTTCCTGACGCATACGTTGGAGCAACGGCGAAACACGCGCCTTGTTTTTCTTAGACGGCAACACAGCATCGGCGGGAATGTTCCAAGTCTTTCCCGTCAAAAACGCCCCATCTATCTTGTTCGCAGCGCAATAATTCCTTACTGTCCTCTCGCTTACACCATACTTCTCGGCAAATTTCACCACTGAAATATATTTCATATCGGCAAGTTTTGTTGTGATTTTTGCGACAAAGATAGTGATTTTTGCCGATAACGGCAAGAAGTGGTCGTGGTTTTTATCAAAAAACTTGTCTGTCCCGTCAATTTTCCCTACCTTTGCGCCAATAATTACGTGGCAAACATTAATTCGTAGGTTGCAACCGATGAATTACAAATAGTTGTGAATAATAAATAATGATAGTAACCGAACCAATATTTCAAACCCTCGTCGACTTGAACATTCCATACGAAATTCAGGAACATAAGGCGATTTTTTCGGAGGAGGATGCCAAAGACGTTGTAATCACCCTCGAAGGCATCGACGTAAAAAACCTTTTTGTAAAGGACAAAAACGGCAACTACGGACTTGTGAGTATGAACCTCCACCGTCGCGCCGATTTGAAGAAAATTGCCGCACTTTTTGGTTTTGGCAGACTGAGTTTCTGCAACGCCGACGAACTGATGCAATACCTCAACATTACGCCCGGTTCTGTGAGTCCGCTTTGTGTAGTGTTCGACACCACCAAAACTGTAAAAGTGCTGTACGACAGTCATTTTGAAGGTCGCAACGTGATAATCCACCCCCTTCGCAACACGGCATCCATCAGCATAAAATTTGATGATTTAAAGCGTTTTACCGAACATTTTGGGCACAATTGGCAGTTGGGCGATTTTTATGTTGCGCCTAATGTGGAATTTGTGCCGCTCCAAGCCGACGACGCACCCGCAATCAGCGAAATGTCAGCGATGGCAACCGAAATTCTCCGCGATTATTACGACCCCATTATCGGCAAGGAGCAAAACGATTATATGTTGGCTAAGTTTCAGACTGTCAGTGCAATCACCGACAATCTCCACCACGGCTACCGTTTTTATTTTGTTCGCAGCGATGGACACAACGCCGGATTTATGGCATTTTATCCGCGAGAGGGTGCGATGTATCTCAGCAAATTTTACCTCTACAAACACGAACGCGGCAAAGGTCTTGCCCGTCAGATGCTTGCGTTCCTTGCCGACGAAACCCGCCGCGCCTCACTCTCCGCCATCGAACTTAACGTCAACAAGCACAACCCCACTCTCCAAATCTACAAATCCCTCGGTTTCACCACCATCCGCGCCGAAAAAATCGACATCGGCGGAGGATTTTATATGGATGATTATGTGGAGAGGTTGGAGGTGTGAAGGAAAAAGTCCCGATTTTGTTTGTTATTCCGAAAAAAATATCTATATTTGCCGTCGTAAAAGATTGATAATATGCTGTATAGAAAATTTGCACATAGAATAGAAGATTTTCTGCGCAACGAGCCTAATAAAATCCTGTTGGTTAATGGCGCGAGGCAGATAGGAAAGTCGTATCTGATTAGGTACGTCGGAAAAAAAATATTTAAAAACTACATTGAAATCAACCTTAAAGAAGACAGCGAGGGCGAAAGGATTTTTTCTACCGTAAAAAGTATCAACGATTTTTATCTGCACTTAGGGGCTTTGGCGGGGCAACGTCTTGGAACAAAGGCTAATACGCTTGTATTTTTGGACGAGATACAGAGTTATCCGCCGCTTATGACGATGCTAAAATTCCTCAATCAAGACGGTCGCTACACATACATTGCAAGCGGGTCACAGTTGGGGGTAGCATTGTCGCAAACCGCCTCTGTGCCTATTGGCAGTATATCAATAGAGGAAATGTATCCGCTTGATTTCGAGGAGTTTCTGCTCGCTATGGGTTGTGGTGGCGAAACAATCGATGCTATGCGTAAAAGTTTCTATGAATGTAAGCCGCTCAACGAATCGCTACACAACTATATGATGCAGCAATTCAAAATTTACCTACTTGTAGGAGGACTTCCGGAGGCTATCAATAAGTTTTTGGAAAACAGAAACATAGCCCAAGTAAGAAAAATTCAGCGCAACATTCACGACCTTTATCGCATCGATGCATCGCAGTACGACAATAGTCGCAAACTTGTTATTAGAAAGATATACGATGTAATACCATCTTATATGGAAAATAAGAAAAAGCGTATTATTGTTAAGAATATCGAACAGACAGCCGGACACAAGCAATTCGACGACTATGCCGAAGAGTTTGAATACCTTACCAATTCGGGTATCGCGCTGTCGGTAAGGGCAATAAGCAATCCAAGTTTCCCTCTGTTGGAGTCGGAAACCAAAAACCTGCTCAAACTTTACCTTAATGATGTCGGACTGCTTACAAACCTTCTTTATGGACTTAATATCAATGCCGTATTGAGGGACGAAAAGAGTGTAAACCTTGGTTCTGTTTATGAATCTGTTGTGGCTCAGGAACTTCACGCCCACGGTTTTCCGTTGCATTATTACGACAACAAGCAAAAAGGCGAGGTGGATTTTCTTGTTGACGATTATGATAATCTCACGGTGCTTCCGATTGAAATTAAATCCGGTAAGGATTATAAAATCCATAGTGCGCTTGATAATTTCTTAAAAGTACCTGATTATCATATTACTAAGGCTGTTGTTTTGAGCAACGAGCGCGAAGTCTTTACCGAAAACAGAATTACTTATATGCCAATCTATTATTGTATGTTTTACGATAATAATGCGATTGACGAATCAGATTTGATTCTTCCTGAAATTGTGTAACTCAAACAGTCTGAACTCGCGTGGCTTTGCGCTTAATTAAAATTCTGAAATATGGGCATTTGCCGTTAATTGAAAGGTCTTTTTCGTCGTTTCCTTTGCGGAATTTTACAATCTCAAACTGATTGGGGTTGAACTTGTGCAAAAACGTTATCGGCACGCCCATATATCCTTGGTAATCAAGCGGAATGTCTTGTGTTCTGTCAATATTAATACCGTCATAATTGTCGTTTAGGAAGTTTTTTCCGATAAAAAAACTTTTTTTCATTCTCACCAAAAACCATTATCTTTGCCCATCAAACAAAACAATCATCACTATGAATAACTTCATTGCCTATTGCGGTTTGAACTGCGAAAAATGCGAGGCACGCATTGCTACTATCAACAACGATAACGACTTACGCCAAAAGGTGGCACGTCATTGGTCGGAACTCAACCACGTGGAAATCACGCCTGAAATGATTAACTGCACCGGCTGCCGTATCGAGGGTGTCAAGACTCCTTTTTGCGACCATCTTTGCCCTATCCGTCTGTGCGCCAAAGATAAAGGTTATCCCACCTGCGGCTCGTGCGCCGAAATGGACGGTTGCAAAAAACTCGCTATGGTAACAGGCAACAACAAAGAGGCTCTCAGCAATTTAGAACAATATAAGTAACTCTGAAACGCGAAATCAACCCATCGGAAACATCACGCGCACAGGCCTTCAACTATTGGATGAAGTCGCCTATGCCAATGGTAACAATTACAAAGACTTTCGATGTTACAAAAATTTATAAACTCAGCAAACAAAAGGGTTATAAATTCAATATGCTTTTGTGTTGGCACATCGGCAGTTACCGGCACCGAAATCGACTGCATTGTCAACCAATATTCCGGCGTTTACTGCAATCCGTTTCTCTCGTGGGGCAAATACCGAAAGCATTGGTTCAAAGTAACTTTGCACATATCGTTTCAATTCCATCACGTTCAGATGGACGGCGGAGATGCGGCGAAGTTTTTGGAGAGGTTGCAACAGGCATTAAATGTTAAATTCTGTTAAATCTTCACTTCCCCTCTTGACTCGTCCCTTGGGGCATAGTTTAACTTTGCAGTCGCTTAGCAAAAACAAAATCGTACGATTATGAGTAACAAAACAAAGTTAAAAATCGGAGAGTTTTCACAGATGATGCAGGTAACTGTTAAAACCCTGCGTCATTACGAGCAAAAAGGTCTTCTCCTGCCTGACGAGGTGGACGAGTGGACAGGTTACCGATATTACAGCATTGAACAGATGCAGAAGTTGCAGTCAATCCGCGATTTACAGAGCCTCGGATTCTCCTTGGATGAAATCAAGGAACTCTACGACGACGATTCGCACACGCCGAGCGTCCGTCAGATGGACGAAAAAATCAAGGAGACGGAACTTCAACTCAATCAACTCATTGCACGTCGCAACCGGTTGCTCGAATGGAAAAACTCTCGCAAACAAATTACAAAAATGGAAAAATTCAACATTCAGTCTTTGCCCGAAATCATTGTGGCAAGTCATCGCGAAGTGATACCCAACTACGAAGCCCTCGGACCTATGTGCTACGAGAAGATTGGCCCTGAGATGCAACGTCTTGGCTGCAAATGTCCCAAGCCCGGCTACTGTTTCACCGTGGGACACAACGGCGAGTACACGCCCACCGACATTGACATCGAGTACTGCGAACAGGTGGAGGAGATAGGCACCGACAGCGCAATCATCAAGTTCAAGAAACTCCCCGCAATCCCCAAGGCTCTCTGTATGAAGCACATCGGACCATACGAGAAGTTTTACGAGTCGTTTATCGAAACCTTCAAATATATGGAGCAAAACGGCTACAAGATTGCCGGTCAACCCCGTACAAGTTACGTGGACGGCCCGTGGAATCAAGACGACCCCGAAAAATGGGTTTCAATCATTCAGATTCCGATAGAGTAACCGACACATCAAATCATCCGGGGCTGTCTGATAGGCAGTCCCTTAAAATTCAAAACATTATGACATTTGATTTCAAGAAAGAGTTCAAGGAATATTACCTTCCGCCCTGCAAGCCGGAGATTGTCAACGTCCCCCCTGCCAACTTCATTGCAGTACGTGGCTGCGGCAATCCCAACGACGAGGACGGCGACTACAAGCACGCCCTCAACATTCTCTACGCCGTGGCTTACACGCTGAAAATGAGTTACAAGACTGACTATCGCATCAACGGTTTTTATGAATACGCTGTACCGCCGCTCGAAGGTTTTTGGTGGCAAGACGGCGTGGAGGGCGTTGACTATTCGCAAAAATCCGCGTTCAATTGGATTTCAGTGCTGCGTCTGCCCGATTTCATCAACCGCAAAGATTTTGATTGGGCGGTTTCCACAGCCACAAAAAAGAAAAAGATTGACTGTTCGCGAGCCGAGTTCATCACCATCGACGAAGGCCTTTGCGTTCAGATAATGCACATCGGCACCTACGATCAAGAACCTGAAACCGTGAAACTTATGAACGACTTCATCGCCACCGCCGGCTACACCAACGACCTCTCCACCACCCGTCTCCACCACGAAATCTACCTCTCCGACCCAAGAAAAACCGCGCCGGAAAAATTGAAGACGGTGATTAGGCATCCGGTGAAGAAGGGGTGATTGGGTGTTTAGAATTATCAATAAAGGAATTTAATTATTGATAATCAAAATGTTATCATTAATTTCAAAAAAAGTATGAGAAAGATTTGTATTGTTAATTAACATTTAGTAAATTTGCGATTGGTATACGGGCGTTTGTAAGCCTGATGCCGAGTAAAAGATTTTAACCGAAAACGTTATGCTTTTCTTGCAAGAAGAAAGGAGCATAATGATAGAACAATAATTTAGATATAGTATGAAAGAACGTTTTTTGATAATCAACATACAAGACGTAAACCATAGCAAATATGGTAATGTTGCAATGGTGAAAGTAAATCCTCTGACAGATATGGAGTTCGGTGTGTTGGCTTCCACTTATGAAGACGATGAAACAAAAACGTTTTTAGTTCCCAATGAATTTGCTGATGACGTTCTCGTTAATATTGCGAGAGCAAAACATTCATGGAATCCGAATTTGTCTGATTTCACCATAGAGAAAATATATGACCAAGATAGGAAAAAACACATTTCTATATATGTTGACAATTCACTTCTCAAAGCAAGCCTTAGAATGGTGTTTCCTATTAGGGAGTTTTATGCATCGTCTGCTTTTGAGCAAGGCATTGAGTTGAATGAAAAATGGATTTTTGAGCGTGATTGTGTAAAAACTCCACACGGAAACTTAACATTCAATTCTTTGGCGTTTGTAAACGACATAGAGATTGGCATCCAATTTTTATCGAATGGAATCATAAGACTTAATGAAATATCCGCATCTCTTTATGAAACAAACATTAAAATGCTACGACTGACAAAATTTCGCAATGAAACAAAAAAGTCAATAGCATTGTTTGGTGGTAATCAAAATCTTATTGCAAATTTTTTCGGAGGTGATTTGTCATTTGACAAATATGTGTTTTCAATGTATAAGTATTATAAAGCATAGAAAATATGGAACAACTTCACATACAGGAAATCATATTGCCTGACAATAATAAATATTCAGGTTGGGGCTATTATAAGGATGACGATTTCATCCCTAATGGATGCGGTAAAAAGTATTTCGACAACTACCACATATTTGGAAACTATATAAATGGTATTGTTGACGGACCTGCGATTGAAAATCACGGATATTCTATGTTCACCGCTATTTTCAAAAATAACAAAAAAAACGGGTGGGGATTGAGTATCGACCACGGATGTCTAAAAGAATTCGGATACTATGAAAACGACAGGTTGATAATCAATATGACAGAATTTGTACAATGGTATTATCAGATAATGACAACAATTGCACAAAAAGGCAGAAAAATAATGCCTTCAACTTCCACATTCAAGGATTCGAAAATGATTGCAGAAATTTTAATCGGTTACAAAGGGTCGGTTGATATTTCAGAATGGACTGTGGAACCGTATATGGGGTTTAGATTTGAATCAGACGGTTCCGTTTGGGTTGGCGATAGTGATGACAGAAGCAAAACGGGCAATTTAATTCATTTTCGGTCTGATGGCATTGTTGATGTTGCCAATTTTAATAAAGGTGATATTGTTAACCGCCTTGATCTTCACGATATGATTGATAATAAATATCTGAAAATTTGGGAATATGACGATACTAGACCTTTCGTCCTTGAAGAGTTTTTTGACAAAGTGAAAATCCGCGAACAATGCAATAAAGATACGTGGTTAAAAGTAAATTTCAATTATATCGCTAATAAGTATGATGATGAAGACGAGGAACTTCCCTTTTAACCTTCTGCATGTTGGGAAAAATATCATAATTTATTTGCTACAATCAAATATTACAAGAGCATTTGATGTGTCGATTTGGAATCTCGATCAAACACCATTTTTTTTAAAGTATAATTGACATCATCATTCATTTGCTTACACTTCTCTACAAAATCCAAATATTCCATAATTAATTCCGAAGGAACTTTGATATTTTTAATAAAAGCAATGTAATTGTCAATTGTTTTCCATAATACAATCGGTAACCCGTTCAATTTATATGTATTGTGTTCACCAGGTGATGGAATAATTGTATGCTGTATAAATGCTTGGAAAACAGAATCACTTTCAACATATTCTTTCATCAATTCAATATTTTGTGGAAGATAATAATGCTTCCTATAACCATTTTCCCAATTAAAATCAGATGTAGCATAAAATCCCTTAATAATTTTCACTACATCATCTGAACACTTTTTCAAACAGTCATAAAAAAGATGTTGTTTTACTTCATTCAATTCTTCTCTTGACAATGGATAGTCCCAATTAGCATTATTGTAACCTATTCCATATAGATATTGACCCAAAACATCACAATATCCGTTTTCGCATAGTACTTTTTTTATAAATACTCTATCATCTTCTGATATTTTTTTATCTTCGTTAAAATCAGCAAGACCATAAATTTTTGCGGTTATGTGATATTGAATAGCATCAATTTTTGGCTTCATCAGTAAAAGCAATCGGATAAGTTTTTTGTGCTCTTCCTTGTCCTTAGTTTGTAAATTCACCAATTTGAACAATAATGCGACCGATTTATTAATAGTCCATTCGTCAAATTTGTTTTTTATAATATCTATATTATCATTGTTTATAAGTGTACTAAAATCTCTGTCAGAAATATCAGACTCAAGAAGGGATATACTAAAATATCTGTCCGTATATAACAGATTATTAATACGCCTTTCGTATGTATTAATTGTATGCGGCGGGAATAAGTGAGTTAATAAAGATTCAATTTTGTTCTTATCAGTTTCTTTTATATGCAATTGACTCCAATTATCGTTAATATACGTATTAATATTGTATCTCTTTTCATTTATGATATTCGCATAAAGATCATTTTTGTCAACATTTTTTCATCAAACAATTCATAGCAATGATTATAATTGGCTACCAAAATATTTTTCCGTTCTCTTTCAAGAATTAAATAAACTGCAGGATATTTATTTTTTATAATTTCGAGGAGCAACAAGTCTGATGCCCTAATTTCTCCTTTGAGTTTCGAAAAAGAAGTTATAAACGAATTAACAATTCGTTTAACATCTCGTATGGTAACAATATTGTCTTCTATGATATTGTTTTTTGACCAAATAGTGTCATATAAATATTTCTTTTCTTCCTCGTCAACAACAAGAGAGATTGATTGGTAAACACAATCTTTTATTTTCTCCATATCACACTGAGGCAAAACAAATTCTGTTTGGAAAATTTTTTCTGTGTAATCTAATGATTTTGACGGCATTTTGTCTCTTAGGCTTTGCAATAAATACTCTTTGTCGTATGCCACAACAAAATACATATAAGGAAAATTAGACACATTGCGAATCAACTTCAATACCTCCATTATTTCAGAAGCGTCAAGTCTGTCAATATCATCAACAAAAACAACAATTTTCTTTTTACGACTTATAAGCAATTCCTTTATTAAATTTCTTTTGTCTTCAATTTTTGATTGAGGGGATATCAAATCGACAAAAGTTGAAGCAATTTTAATTTCAGGGGTTCCAATTGTTGATAACGCCTTTGAATAATCAATAATGCTGTATGCTAATGATTTGTCAAATGATTTACTCAATTCACCGAAGAATAAAGAAATAATATCGGCTTTGTTGGTATATAGCCAAGGGTTGAAATCAATTGCAATACAATCATCATTATGCTCTTTATTTATGATAGCTTTCATAAAATTCATAAAGGATGTTTTGCCTGTTCCCCATTGAGAAACAATGCCGAGTGAAAATGCGTCTTTTGTAGTATCTGTCTTTAAGAGTTTTTCCACTAAATCATCAGCAAAAATTCGTCGATTAAACAAATCATCTTCTTTATTTGTAATAGGTGCGTCTCTTTCATAACCGTTTTCAAATTTACAGCAAGATTTATCAAGTTTTTTGTTGCAACGGAAAAAATAACATATAGTATATATGGCAATAATATCAATATATTTTACACACTCTATTGTAAATAATGATAGTAAATCGAATCTTGGAGACCAAAATCTATAATATCCCCAAAAACAAACGACAATTATGCTAATGAATATATAATCTTTTGATTTATGGTGTTTGGGTTTTGACGTGAATGAATATAAAATAAAAAACAATGACAATATAAGAAAAACAATATCACTTATATAATTTCTTTCAAAATGAGAAATGAATGGATCAACAAGCGTAATGTTAATCAAATCTTCCCACATTGAATAGAACAAAACGTATAGCAACACAAATATTACGTATCGTTTTCGTAAAAATGATTTTATAGTGTCCATATTTTATTTATTTACTTTACTTGCCATACCATTGTTGCAGGAACGCTTGCACAATTTGCTGTTGTCTTTGCTGACATTCCATCCACTCTTGCATTAGGCGTTGGAAATGTTCCGCTTTTTCGTTTGCATCTATGGCATCGCACATACGTTCTGCAATTGATGGCGGGAAATTGTTCCTTATTATCGTCTTTCCCAATTCGTTAGCGATTTTACCTCCAACAATATTATCTAAATCCTGTATTGTAATCATAATGTTTTGTTTTTTATTGCGACAAAGTTACAAATTATAATCAATAATTCAAACTTATTTCTTTGAATTATTTGCAAAAAAGATAATCATCACACCTTAATCACCTTTCCCCAAAACGCCTCCTCAATCCGTGCCAATGTCGCAATAGTGAAATTATACCCACCGCCAATCCACTTGGCCACTGTGGCTTCGGAATGTTTCATAATTCTCCCCCTATTATTCATTACTCTTTGGAAGTTTCTTAGAATCTTTGAGCATGTTTTTTTCATCTTTGGCAACACGACGCTCTACCTTCTTGATGTCTTCGGCAGGAGGAAGTTCTTCGGGTTTGATACCTCGCTGACCTAACATTCCACGCACACTACGATTGTTTTGAACGTGTTCTGCCGTGATACTCTGTTCTCCGCGTAAATCCTTTTGTTCAACATTATAGTTGGTCATCTCTGTTGCAAGA
>JAGCDD010000056.1 GCA_017651345.1 Bacteroidales bacterium
AATCCGCGATTGGCGGCAACCACGCGACAAGCAGAAAATTGAATTCAAAAATCTTAAAAAAAATAAATAACTATGGAATATAAATCAACTTTTAAAAACAGCCTTATTTATATATTCCGTATCAACGACACGGCTCACAAAGGTTGTGTAAAAATAGGCGAGGCAACCGCTCCCGATGGATTCTTTGACCCTAACAGCAAAGAACTTAACGACGCTGCCAAAAAACGTATCGACTCTTACACCAAGACAGCGGGCATCAAATACGAACTTTTGCACACCGAAATGACAGCGTATATCAAAAATGGCAGTTGGATGAGTTTCAACGACAAGCAAGTGCACGACGTGCTTCTGAGGTCTGACATTAAAAAAGAATGTTTCGGCACCAACGCCAACGAATGGTTCCGCTGCGGCCTTAACACCGCCATTGAGGCAATAGCCGCCGTAAAAAACGGTCAGAGCAGCCTTACACCAAATCAAAAAAGCGAAAAGAAATCGCAGGTGGATTTCCGTCCCGAACAGTTACGCGCCATTGAGCAGACCAAACGTGTGCTCAAAAACGGCAAGAAAATGCTTTGGAACGCCAAAATGCGTATGGGAAAGACTCTTACATCGCTAGAAGTGGTAAAAGAGATGAAATTTCACCGCACAATAATTGTTACGCACCGACCCGTGGTAGACGACGGATGGTACAAAGATTACAACAAGATTTTTTACGAGGACGACACCCAATGGCTTTACGGCTCGAAAAACCGTGGCGAGAGCAATTTCAAAAAACTTGAACGCTCGGGCAAAAACTTTATCTATTTTGCCTCGATGCAGGATTTGAGAGGTTCAAAACGTGTGGGCGGCGATTTTGACAAAAACAACGAGATATTCGACACCCAATGGGATCTTGTAATTATAGACGAAGCGCACGAAGGCACACAGACCGAACTTGGAAAAAACGTTCAAAACCAACTCGTTAAAGACAAAACAAAATTAATAAACCTTTCGGGTACGCCGTTCAATCTTTTAGAAACCGAAGAATACAACGAAGAAAACACCTTTACTTGGGACTACGTGATGGAGCAGCAAGCCAAGCAAGAATGGGCAAAGAAACACCCCGGCGACCATAATCCATACGAAGAACTTCCAAAACTCAACATACTCACCTTCAACCTTGGCAAACTCGCCGCAGAATATCAAGACGAGGACAAGGCTTTCAACTTTACCGAGTTATTCAAAACCGACGACAAAGGCAACTTTGTGTACAAAGCCGACATAGCCAATTTTTTAGACATAATATCGTCAAACAAAGGCGAAACCCTCTACCCTTTTAGCAGCGAAGAATACCGCGAGTTTTTCCGCCACACATTTTGGATTGTTCCCGGAGTAAAAGAGGGCAAGGCACTTGCCGATATGCTAAGAAAGCATAGCGTTTTTGGAGCGTACAGTGTGGTAAATGTTTGTGGCACAGAAGACGAGGAAACCAAAGGCGACCCGTTGCAAGAAGTCCACGACAAAATCACCGACCATCCCGAAGACACTTACACTATTACGCTTTCGTGCGGAAAACTTACCACGGGCGTAACTGTAAGAGAATGGACAGCGGTGCTCTATCTTGCCGGAAGCAAAAACACCTCGCCGGCATCGTATATGCAGACAATATTCAGAGTGCAAAGTCCGGGCAGCATAGGCGGAAAAATGAAAACCGACTGCTATGTGTTTGACTTTGCCCCCGACCGCACGCTCAAAATGATAGCGCAAACAGCAAAAGTTTCCGCCAAGGCGGGCGAAACATACCGCGAAGATAGGATAATACTCGGCGATTTTCTAAATTTCTGCCCCATAATATCTTACGACGGCACACAGATGCAAAAATTCAATGTCGACCAAATGATGCAGCAGTTGAAACGGGTGTATGTAGACAAAGTGGTAAACACAGGATTCGACGATGGCAACCTTTACAGCCGCAAACTGTACAACCTCAGCAATGTAGAACTCGAAAGTTTTGCCAACCTGCGCAACATCATCGGTCAGACAAAAGCCAACAAACAAACCAAAGGCATCGACATCAACAATCAGAAATTCGACAAGGAAGACTACGAAAAAGTAAAGCAAAGAGCACAACGCCAAGGCAAAAAACTAACGCAGACACAACTTGAACAATTGGCTGAGCAGCAAAAGAAACGCCGTCAACGAGAAATCGCAGTGTCGATTTTGCGCGGAATATCTATAAGGATGCCGCTCTTGCTTTTTGGTGCAAAACTCGACAACGAAGACGAAAACATCTCGCTCGACCGTTTTGTAAGCCTCGTTGACGACAAGTCGTGGACAGAATTTATGCCTCTCGGCGTATCGAAAGATAAATTTGCCGAATACAAAAAATACTACGACGAGGATATTTTCTCTGCCGCCGGCAAACAAATCCGTCAACTTGCGCTCGCCGCCGACAAAATGCCTGTGTTGCAGCGCATTCAAAGAATAACGCAGATATTTGAATCGTTTCGCAATCCCGACAAAGAAACCGTGCTGACACCTTGGCGGGTAGTAAATATGCACCTGAGCGACACTGTGGGTGGCTACTGCGGATTCTCGCCCGATTTTCCGCAACACGCCGACTTAACCGAACCACGTTTTGTAGACCGTGGCTTGGTGTCGCAACGGTTGTTTGAAAACGCCAACGTCAAAATACTCGAAATAAATTCAAAATCAGGTCTTTATCCATTGTATATGGCATATAGCGTGTTCCGCCATCGTTTGCGAGTATTCAACGAAGGCCGTCGTTCGCTATTCAGCACATCGTCAATCGAAGACGAAAAACACGTATGGCGCAGTGTAATAGCCGAAAACATCTTTGTAATCTGCAAAACCGAAATGGCACGCTCAATCACCATCCGCACCCTCTGCGGATTCGACAAAACGATGAAAGCCAACACACACGTATACAACGACCTTCTTGAACAAATCACACACAATCAATCAGATTTTACAAAACAATTGCTTTCGGGCAAAATATTCCCTCAAATTAAAAACAATATGAAATTCGACGCAATAGTAGGCAACCCACCGTATCAACAAATTATCGGTGGTGATGGATTAAACAAGGGATTAGCCAAACAATTATTTCCCTATTTCATTAAGGTTTCTGTGGAAATACAATCACAATATATTTCATTAATCACGCCTGCAAGATGGTTTAAAGCCGAAGCACAAGATAAATCGTTCCTTGAATTAAGGGATTTTCTCAAAAAGAATAACCATATTTCAAAACTCTTTTTCTATCCAAATTCCAATGCATTGTTCAGCAACGTGGCTATCAAAGGAGGTATTTCATACTTTCTATACGAAGATAAATACCAAGGATTGGCACAATTTCGAAAAGTTGACAATGACAATACCACTATTCAAAATCGGCCACTTTTTGAAAAAGATTTAGACATTGTATTAGGCGATAGTATAGAATACGATGTTATTCAAAAAGTTTCCTCAAAGAAATTCGTAAGTATGACAACAATAACCAAAGGACGTAACGCATTCGGAATAGTTGGTAAAAAAGAAGTTGTTGAATCCATATCAAAAGAAAAGATATTCGCTAATGCTATAAAATTAAGATGTAAAGACAATAAAATCAGGTATACAGAGAAAAAAAATGTCACAAAATCTATTGATGTTTTTAACAATTATAAGGTTTTTGTTTCTAAATCAGCCGGTGATCCAATATCAGATTTTAAAATAATAGGAACCCCATATTTTGGAGACAAAAACGAAGTTTGTACAGACTCTCTAATTCCAATAGGTTCTTTCAAAAACAAAGAAGAAGCCATCAATCTACAAAAATATCTTTCTACAAAATTTGTTAGATATATGATTAGTCTTCTGAAAGTGTCACAAAACGTTTATCAAAATGTATATCAATTTGTTCCCCTCCAAGACTTCACTTCAAAAAGCGACATAAATTGGAACAAGACCATATCCGACATAGACCGACAATTGTACAAAAAATACAATTTGACACAAGAGGAAATAGATTTTATCGAAAGTATGATAAAACCGATGGAATAATGTTCCGCAATTTTGGTTTCACGCCACACCCGTTGTAGAGACGTGCCACGGCGCGTCTCCCACAACAAAAAAATTGAAATAAACACGAATGGATTCCTCCCGTTTGGAAATCCATTCGTGTAAAATATACCGTTTGGAATAACCCACCGATTGGTGACGCGCCGTTTAGAGACGTGACGTTTGGTGACGCGCCGATTGGAGACGCGCCGTGGCACGTCTCTACAAGGTAAATTGCATATAATCAAATAAATACAATTCTAAATTATCAAACCAATACATTTTATTCCCCCAAAAAATCCCCAATCAATTTGCATATCCGCAAAAATCATATTACATTTGCGTATCAACAACCAATCATTTATGTCAAACGAATTATTTAAAAACCGATTTCTCATACCCTCGGCACGTGCTGATTTTCACGATTACAATGGCGGATTGTATTTTATCACCATCTGCACACAAAACCGTGAACATTTTTTCGGCGAAATCACCAACAGCATAATGCACCTGTCAGAAATCGGACAATATACCGACGAATGTATTCCCAAAATAACCGAACATAATCCTTACGCAAAAATTCCTTTATGGGTGGTAATGCCAAACCACATTCATCTGATGGTGATAATTGATGGCGGCGACGAAAACCAATGGCGGCAATCCGTCCCCGGCAAAAACGAAGATATGCAAAAACTATCCAACCATCAAGGACGACTATCCACTGCGATAGGAGGTTTCAAACAATCTGTAACGCGATATGCCAACAAACACCATATTCCCTTTGCGTGGCAGACGCGATTTCACGACCACATTATCCGCACCCCCGCCGAAATGAACAAAATCTCCGACTACATTCAAAACAATCCCTCCCGATGGCAATCCGACACATTAAACCAACCCGCACCAATGTAGAGACGTGCCACGGCGCGTCTCCTTAATGGCGAAATTGCAAAAGGTAAATTTGATTAATACAGTAAAATCAATATCGGTTGAGGAGACGCACGGTCAGGATATGCGCCGTTTTTGAAGACGCGACGTATTGAGACGTGAGATTTTTTGAAGACGTGACGGTTGAAGACGTGACGTTGGGAGACGCGCCGTGGCACGTCTCTACAAGGAATAAAATCAAACATTTCGGTTTATAACCCGAAACCTTTTGTCAATTCGGGCGAAAACTGCAAAAATAATGCGTTTTTCGCCCGATAATAATTTGTTTTTGTTGGAAATTTCCTCCCCTCTTTGTGCAAAACAAAAATTTTATATTTTTGCCAAATAAAATCACTCATTATATTGATACCAAAATGAAAAGACAAATTCTATCACTTACCGCCGTTTTGGCGTTGGGGATTGGCGTGGCAACTGCGCAACAATATCCCTACCAAAATCCAAACCTGAGCGCAAAAGAACGCGCTGAGGACCTTTGCAGCCGCCTTACTCTCGAAGAAAAGGCTATGCTTATGCTCGACGAAAGTCCCGCTATTCCGCGCCTCGAAATCAAAAAATTCTTCTGGTGGAGCGAGGCTCTGCACGGCGCTGCCAATATGACAGGCGTAACGGTTTTTCCTGAACCTGTGGCTATGGCGTCGAGTTTCAACCCCGAACTTTTGTACAATGTTTTTGACGCAGCAAGCACCGAAATGCGTGCACAATACAACAAGCGTATGCTCAACGGCGGCGAAGACCAAAAATTCCACAGCCTTTCGGTTTGGACTCCCAATGTTAACATTTTCCGCGACCCTCGCTGGGGACGTGGTCAGGAGACTTACGGCGAAGATCCTTACCTTACTTCGGTAATGGGCAAACAAGTGGTGCGCGGTCTGCAAGGTCCTGAGTCGTCGAAATATAGAAAACTTTGGGCGTGCGCCAAGCACTATGCAGTGCACTCTGGTCCCGAATGGAGCCGCCACACTGCCAACCTTACCGACGTTTCGGCAAGAGATTTTTGGGAAACCTATATGCCCGCATTCAAAACTCTTGTTACTGAGGCAAATGTGCGCGAGGTGATGTGCGCCTACCAACGTTTAGACGATGAGCCCTGCTGCGCCAACACCCGCCTTTTGCAACAGATTCTCCGCGAAGATTGGGGATTCAAATACTTGGTAGTGAGCGACTGCGGTGCTGTTTCAGATTTTTGGGAAAATCACAAGACATCGTCTGACGTGGTTCACGCCGCACAAAAAGGCGTTGTGTCGGGTACAGATGTGGAATGTGGTTTCAACTATGTGTACAAATCTGTTCCTGAGGCAGTTAAGCAAGGTTTATTAACCGAAGCAGAAGTTAACAAACACGTACTCAGACTGTTGGAAGGCCGTTTTGACCTTGGCGAAATGGACAATCCCGACCTTGTGGAATGGAGCAAGATTCCGGCATCGAAACTTTCGTGTCAGGAACACCGCAAAATTTCATTGGAAATGGCACGCCAATCAATTGTATTACTGCAAAATAACAACAACGTTCTGCCATTGAAAAAGAACGCTGAAAAAATAGCAGTAATTGGTCCCAACGCCGCCAACACTCCTATGATGTGGGGCAACTACAACGGTATGCCAAACAGCACTGTAAACATTCTCGACGGCATCAAAGCCAAACAGAAAAACATCGTATATTTTCAAGGTTGCGACCTCACTTACGAAAAAGTGCTCGACAACCGCATTGCCACCGAATGTACCGCCGACGGCAAAAAAGGTATGAAAGGTACATTTTGGAACAACGTTAAAAGAGAAGGAAAACCCGTTACCACAGAGTATTACATCAATCCTGTAAACGTTACCACAGCGGGAATGCACGTGTTTGCGCCCAATGTAAAGATCGAAGATTTTTCGGCAAAATACACCACAGTTTTTGCACCCAAAAACGCAGGAGAATATGTTCTCAATGTTGAAGGATGCGGTGATTTTCAGGTGTTTGTAAACGGCGAACAAAAACAGAACGTTCACTCTTGGCGCACCACTCCCACCACAACGGTGCTGAATGCAAAATCTGGCGAAAAGTTTGACATCGAAATCCGTTTTGCACACGTAAAAACTTGGAACGCCAACATCAAAATCGAAATTGCAAAAGAGTCACCCATTGACTATCAATCGATTATAGCATCGCTCAAAGGCATCAACAAGGTGATATTTGTTGGTGGAATTTCGCCCCAACTCGAAGGCGAGGAAATGCCCGTTAACATCGACGGATTCAAAGGCGGCGACCGCACTCACATCGAACTTCCCAAAGTTCAGCGCGATTTTCTCAAAGCACTCAAAGATGCTGGCAAAACTGTTATTTTTGTAAACTGCTCAGGCTCAGCCATTGCGCTCGAACCCGAAACCAAAAACTGCGAAGCCATCGTTCAGGCTTGGTATGCAGGTCAGGAAGGCGGCACAGCAATCGCCGACGTTATTTTTGGCGACTACAATCCCGGCGGAAAACTGCCTGTAACATTCTACAAAAACTCGTCGCAACTGCCTGATTTTGAGGATTACAGTATGAAAGGACGCACCTACCGATATTTCAACGACCCGCTGTTTGCATTCGGCTACGGATTGAGTTACACCAAGTTTGAAATCGGCAACGGCAAGGTTTCAAAAAGCGGCAAAAACTTCATCGTTAGCGTTCCAGTAAAAAATGCTGGCAATATGGCTGGTACTGAGATAGTTCAGGTTTACATCAAAGACCTTCAAGATAGCGATGGTCCCCGCATTTCGCTCCGTGGATTTGCCCGTGTAGATCTCAAACCCGGCGAACAAAAAACTGCTGAAATCACTCTCACACCCAAAGAGTTTGAGTTCTTTGATCCGCACATCTACAATCTGCGCACCAAACCCGGCGATTACGAAATCTACTACGGCAATTCGTCGAGAGACAAAGATTTGAAAAAGACCGTAGTAACTGTGGATTAATTAATTCACAATTCATAATTTATAAAAACAGCCGCAAAGGAAAATTTCTTTGCGGCTGTTTTTGTATTATATGTCGTTTTTGGTGGGGAGAATATCAAATGATTTACTATTCAAACCTTTTGCCGCTGCCCCACGCCTGTCCTACGCTGTCGCCAACGATATGATAGGTGTTGACAGAGGAGTTGTAGATTATCGGGCGCAACTTCATAATATCAACCTTGCCGTCGGTGAGGATTGATTCGTCGGCGCTCCAATTGACTACTTCGCCAACTATACGCGCACCGCCATTGCCGTTTTCGTCCATCTCCACTACGCGGCATTCGAGAGTGAGTTTGTATTGGTCGATAATCGGCGCGTCAACATTTGGGCTCGGTTTTGCGGTAAAACCTGCGCGTTTCACCTTGTCGGGCACATCGTTGCCGCTCACAATGCCAAAATAGTCGCTCTGAGCCACATCGTCGGCGGTGGCAAAACTTACCGTAAACGCCTTTTTAAGACGGATATTGTCGGTGGTTTTGTGAGCCGAAAGTTCAAAGGTGATACGGTTGCCGCCGCACTGACCGCCCCACGCAGCCATCATCACG
>JAGCDD010000057.1 GCA_017651345.1 Bacteroidales bacterium
AAATAAATGCTTGAAAATGCGCTATTTCCAAATGTAAACCGCGCATTTTCAAGCATTTGTTTTTACCAAGCGACGTCCTTCAAATACCGTTTGAGCAAGAAGGTACAGAAATACGGCAGAGTAAGGATATTATTCTCAAATCCAATGTTGGCGTTGCAAAGTTTGATACCGTGAGTAATATCCTGATAACGAGGATTATTGATTAGTTCACTTAAAGAACGACTGCGACCATTCTGCGACTTCACTTCCACAGGCACAAGCGATTTTTTTGTCCTCACAAAAAAATCCTCCTCCAATGTGGAATTATCTCTTTTGTAATAATACAATTCGTAACCGGACTTTGCAAGTGCCTCTCCCACAAAGTTTTCGTAAAGTGCACCCTTATAAACGCCGAGATTTTTGTTGGAACGCAAATCGTCCTGAGCCTCCTCGTCGAGACACGCCACCAAAAGCCCCGTGTCCTTTAAATAAATTTTGTATTTAGAATCAACATAATTACCTTTAAGCGGCAATTCAGGGAAATTGAGACAGTGGCAAATATTCACAATGCCCGCATCAGAAAGCCATTCGATACATCCAAAATAATCCTTGAAACGCGCACCCGTGGCGACCTTAGAGATTTGAAATTTCTTGTTTTCCTTCGCCAACTGCACCGGAATATGATTAAAAACATTCAGCAAACGCGTTTGGTCCAAGCCGACGACATATTTTCTAAAATCTTCCTTATAATCAGCCACAATGGCGCGTTGAAGGTCGAGCGTACCTTCAAAAGTGCCACGTTCAATATAAGATTTCACAATAGCCGGCATACCGCCCAAAATGCAATAATCCACAAAAAGCGACTGAAAAACAGGCATTTCTGTGGTGTTGAAAGGTTGCATAGTAACAATGTTTTCAAGGATTTCGTCGGCAATAGTTTCTGAATAGCCTTTCGCCCACAAAAACTCCTCAAAATCAAGCGACTGCATTTCATAGTCGATTTTGTAGCCTACACTGTTGCTTTCTATTTTTTGATAATTCAGTCCAAGCATCGACCCCGAACATATCACATCAAACCGTCCGTCTTGCTTGAAAAATTTGAGTGACGTCGCAATCTGCGGAAAATCCTGCAACTCGTCGAAAAAAAACAACGTCCTGCCCTTCTCAATTTTTTTTGTGGGGTCGATGCGCGAAATATTTCTTATAATAGAATCGACATCGTATCCATCGTCGCAAATAGTACGATATTTGATTTCAACGGCAAAATTGATTTCCACAACGTGAGCATAATTTTTCTGTGCAAAATGCCTCACCGACTCTGTTTTTCCAATCTGACGCGCACCTTTAATGACAAGCGGCATACGATCGGGATTGTTTCGCCAACCTTCAAGGAACTTATCTATTTTACGTTTAACATACATATTCTGATTATCAATTAATTAACAAAAATACGAGCCTTTTCGGCAACAAAATTACAATTTTATGAGGATAAAAACAAACAATTCTTACACTTTTATGAGGATAAAATCGAGGGAAAATTACAATTTTATGAGGATAACGCCCGAAACCGCTACAACAACCACGCCGCGACGCCAACAATCAACGCCAAGATAACCTTAATGCCCTTGACAATGAAAAAATCTTTCTTACTCTCGGCAAAAAGTGGAATTGCGCCGTGTCCGTCCTGCACGATACAGTTAGCAAGCAACGCGCCGAGCGGCATCACACCGTTGCAATAAAGAATTATAAAAACAAAATGAGGCCCTGATTCAGGTATCAATCCTATCAAAATAGCCGCCAACATACAAAAAACATAGACGCTGCCGCCGCTAAATTGCTTGACCCAAGCCTCGATGTCGCAGACTTCGTTGATTACAAAAACCAAAATCAAGGCAAACGTAGTCCACGAAAGAATCTTCCAAAAATGTTGACCTATAACGTGATGCCAGATGTGGTCTTCGAGAAAATGTTCCGGCACGCGCACCACCACATACAACGCCACAGCCGCCACGATGAGCGAAATCAACGTTACAAAACTGAAACCTTCTTCGCCACCGTCCATTTCGCCACCGTGATGATGATGTTCGCCAAGGAAACCGCAGAGAGTAAGCGCGATAAATACGATTATTGAAACCAATAGTATAAGTCGATGAACGGAGAGATGACGGAAATTTTCAATGACATTGCCATGGAGACTGCTGTGACGGTGATGGTCGTGAGTATCGTGCAACACAAAATGTGCCTCCTGACCGCAAGGGTTGGAACGCTTTGACACAAAGACATTTGCCAAATATCCTGCCGCCACAGAAAGCACCAGCAAACCTCCAAAAATCATCATTGCCTTGTCGGGCATCTTTGACATCATCAAAAAAGCCTCGTCGCCCGTTGTGGCTATCAAATTGGCGAGCAACGCGCCAAAACCTATCACATTGTGGGTATAGAGCGACACTGCCGTATAACTGCCAATGCAGCCCGGCACCACACCAAGAATCGCCGCTATGATTATCTGGAAGCCCGAATTCTTATGCATAAATCCGTGCACGTGTCCCTTGGAGAACACGTTGAGGTATTCAAGCACCATTA
>JAGCDD010000003.1 GCA_017651345.1 Bacteroidales bacterium
GTTAAATTTACACAATCTTTAAACATACCGTGCATATCTGTGACAGAAGGAGTTTCAAAAGATCGTAAATCAAGTACCGTAAATCCTTCACATTCATTGAACATATATTGGATTTGTGTGACGCTGCTTGTGTTAAACAGACTAAAATCTATATAATTTAGTTTGGTACAACCAGAAAACATCCATCCCATATCTTCTACTTTATCGGTCTTGAATTTATTTGAATCAAGGATAATTGTATCAAGTTTTCTACACCCTGCAAACATTCCTTGCATATCTAAAACGTTTTTGGTGTCAAGGAAGGATAAATCTAATTTTGTAATATTTTCACAACTATTAAACATATAACTCATATGTTGTACACTTGAAGTATTTAGATTATTGATTAAATTAAAATTAAGATTATTGCATCCTTGAAACATTCCGGTCATATTTACAACTCCTTGAGTCTTCCATCCATCACCGGTATCAATAGTTATTAAATTATGGCAATAACAAAACATCCTTTCCATATCTATTACATCGCTAGTATTAAATGATTCTAAATCTAGTTCTGTCAGACTAGAACAAGAATAAAACATATAACTCATATTTTTTACCTTGCCAGTATTAAATTGACTTAAATCTATATCTATTAGACTAGAGCAATAAGAAAACATATATCCCATATCTTCAACTTGGTTAGTGTTCAGATTTTGTAGATTATTTATTGTGGTTAGTTCGGTGAAATTATAGAACCAAGAGGAACAACTTTTTGGTTCATAACCACGGAACGAATCGTCGAATGTGGCAGTCTTAATAGTTGGTAGAAGTTCAGCATGCTCCAAATATCCGTCTGGAATACTATATACATTTTCGGTGGGTTTGTTTTCCGGGAGAGTGTAGAAAAAAGTTATTTCGCCATTCTTAATTACTACATACGCTTCTTTCTCCTGCGCCAAGCTTTTAGTTGGCAACAACATACTGAGCGCAAAAATTAGCGAAAGTGCAAATAAAATTATAGGTTGCTTTCCTGTTTGTTGGAAAGAATCGGGGTGGGATATGGGTGTTTTCATAGCGGAGAATGGTTTATGTTTGACGTTTGGTTTGTTTGTCTTGATTGGCAAATATAATCAATAATAATTACATTACCAATAGTTTAGACAATTTTTTTATACCATCGCAAAACCTATCGCCGCTGCCAAAACCACTTTTATTCCTTTGGCTATGAAAAAATATTTTTTGCTTTCGGCAAAAAGGGGGATTGCGCCGTGTCCGTCTTGAACAATGCAGTTGGCAAGGAGAATGCCTAAGGGAATATTGCCACCGAGATAGAGCGTTATGAAAATAAGGTGCGGACCCGATTCGGGTATCAAGCCTATGGCAAGCGCGGCTATTAATATATATAAGGTGTTGCCACTAACAAACGATTCCACATCCATATATTTGTTGAGCACAAAAATGGCGGCAAGTGCGGCAAATGTCCATAGTGCAATTTTTACTAAGTGCTTTTTAATTACGTGGTTAATGATATGTTCTTCTAAAAAATGGTCGGGTACGGTGGCTGCCACAAATAGCGACAATGCCGCCAGCACTATAAAAGTGATGGTTACTGGGTCGGCATCATGATGGTGTTCTTCGTGGTGGTGTTCTATGGTTTCGGTTTCTTGATGATGGATTTCGCCGTGGTTGTGGTTGCTGTGGAGTATTCCTGTGGCAGCCATTACGCCAAAAGCGAGTATCGATACTATCAATATTATTCGTCGTGTTGATGGATGTTTTAATCCTTGCAGCGATGGGCGGAGGTTTGGCGTGTGGGTGTCGTGGCTGTGGTGAATTTCAAAATGGTTTTCTTGTCCGCACGAATTTTTGTGTTTTTTGGTGATGAAAGCCGCTATGTATCCGCACGTTATGGCAAGCACTGCAAGTATACCCGCAATTATCAACGCCTGCTTTGGCATAAGGGTTAGCATAAAAAAAGCCTCGTCGCCAGTGGTGGCTATCAGATTGGCAATCAATGCTCCAAAGCCTATCACATCGTGGGTAAAGAGCGATACAGCAGTGTATGTGCCTATGCATCCGGGAATTAGTCCCAACACTGTGGCAATTACAATTTGCAAACCTTGGTGCTGACGCATAAAGCGGTTGGCAGCACCTTGCGAAAACACGTTGATGTACTCAATCACCATTATCATGGCGAGCACAAAGAAAGTGATAAGTATTGTTTGGACTAATACGTCGTTGATAAATTCTGACATTTTAACTTAAAAGAATTTCCACCATTTTTTGGATTTTTCTGCATTGCTTTCACCGCCTTCGATGGCATGATAAATTTCGCCCCAAGAGGGAAGTCCACCGAGCGAGCGGTCGTCGATATAGATGTCGGCGTCGATTTTACGGCTATAATAGTTGTTGTCGTCTTCTTCGGGATAGTTGCGGTTAACAGCGTAAAGGTCGATACCGTTTTTTTGGCAAAAAGTTACAGCGGCTTCGAGTTCTTTACCTTCGCGGCAGGTCCACAAAATAAGGCGGTGCTTACGAGCGAGCATTTGCAGTGTTTTAATAGCAAACGGACGCGGCTTACCAATTTCGGGATATGCGTCTTCAACTATAGTACCGTCAAAATCTACAGCAATTTTCATTAGTTGATTTTTTTCTGAGGAGGTGAAACAATTTCGTTGCGCATGGTAATTATTTTGCTGCAAATGTCATTGTAAAGCTGAGGGTCGATGTCTTTGTCGATTATTTTTTCGTAGATGGTTTTAAGATTGTTGAGTTTCCAAATCATCAGCTTAATATCCATATTATAATAAAAGGCGGTGCTCTCTATCATTACCTCGTAAAGATAGCTGATGAGATTGAGCAAACCTTGTTTTTGATTGATAATCTGTGTTTTGGTAGCAGCGAGGTCGTTAGATTTGATAGTAAGATAAAGACTTTCGATATAGCTGCTGTAAATCACAAAAGGCAGAATATTGTTTTTTCCGTTTTCGTCGAGAAAGTTGCACGCCTCCCAATACGAATTAGAAGCTATCGAGGATAGCGAGTCGGCACATTCGATATTGTTTTCAAAACGGTCAATATATGAGCGGTCGAAACCTGCTGATACATTGAGGTTTTCGGCAATAGATTGTGAACAATTAAAATAATCCATCACAGCCTGTTGTTTGTTGTAAACGGCGCAGTAGGCAAGGTCGGCGCTATAAAGACCGAGAGCTGCAGCCTGTTCGGTTTCTTTGGTATACTTTCCACCATTGGCGGGATTGTTGAGTATGTCGGGGTTAAACGGGATACTCTCGTCCACAAGATAAGTGAATAGTTCCACAGGTAGCGGAATGTCGTATTTGGTGTAAGTTACCTTTTGCTGTTCTTTGTCGGTATGATTGCCGCCTTGGTATTTGTAACCACTTCCGCCACAGCTCATAAGGGTGGCAGCTATCACAAACATCATTACAATTGGTGATTTTCTCATAGTATGGTATTTTTTATTGTTCCTTGTTGTGGTAAAAAATTTTGCAAATATAAAAATTTTATACGTCAAAAAATCTTTTTTTATCTACTTAATGTTTTAACTTTGTAAAAAAAAATGGTAAACTCAATTGCATTCATCTATTCAGACCAAATAGATATCAACAACGGCACAGTGCTGCGCGAAATCATAAGCCATATAGAGCAAAAATATATGGCATTCTGTTTCAAAAGAATACAACTTATTTCGGAAAACGATTTTGAGGCAGTGATCGAACGCACCATTGGTATCAATATGGCTGCGGGCATTTATTCATATTATTGCAAAACCGATGGCAGCGTGGTGCGTCTTCAAGATTACACTTTGGGCTCAGCTCTACGCGATGGTTTCGATTTTGGCGGTATGGTGGTGGTAAAATCCGAATGTGCCATAAATGCTGCTATGGAGGTGAATCCCTCATTAAAAAAGGCTGCATTTTACGATTTTCTGCTTCGTCTTATTCCTTTTGGTGGAGTTAAGATTGTGCCTGAACCACTGTATATTATGCCCGACGAAAACGATCACGATTTTGAAACCAAGAATTTTGCATACGTTGACCCTCGCAACCGCGAATATCAGCAAGAGTGCGAAACTGTTTTTGAAGTGGTTTTGGAGGATATGGGGGCAATGCTACCCGCGATTGACAAGATTCCCGAAGATTTTGATAATGCTATTAAGGAATTTAAAAATCTTGTATCGGTGATTATTCCCGTAAAAAATCGTGAATCTACTATTGAGACTGCCCTGCGCAGTGCTGCCGAACAGAAAACCGATTTTTCTTATAATATAATTGTGGTGGATAATCACAGCACCGACCATACTCCCGATGTAATTGCCAAAATGCAAGGGCTTTATCCCAATAAGATTATTCGCATAGTACCAGACAACAATGGATTTGGCATTGGTGGCTGCTGGAATCTTGCCATCGATAATCCTGAGTGCGGTGCGTTTGCCGTTCAATTAGATAGCGACGACGGATATTCTAATGAAAATGTGCTGCAAACCATAGCCGACAAATTCCGCAAGGATAAATGCGCTATGCTTGTAGGTTCGTACCAATTGACCAACGCAGATTTTGAGCCGCTCGATGTGCCGCCGATTACACACAGCGAATACACTCCCGAAAATGGTCACAACAATCTTTTGCGTGTTAACGGTGTGGGAGCGCCGAGATGTTTTTTTACGCCTGTGATTCGCCAAATACGGTTTCCAAATGTAAGTTACGGCGAAGATTATGCTGTGGCTCTGAGAATTTCGGGCGAATACAAGGTGTCGCGCATTTTCGATGTGCTATACAATTGCCGCCGTTGGAGTGGAAATTCTGATGCCAATCCATCGCACGAGGCTCAGATCAGAAACAATTATGTAAAAGACCTTTTCCGCGAGCGTGAACTTTCGCGCCGATACACTCTTATTAATTATCCAGATGAAATATGATTGAGATAGATTCATTAATACACCGTCAGTTAGAGGCATCGCAAATGTTTGCCAATAACTTCAAAAATATGTATTCGTCGGAACTCCGCGAGGTTAGGTTCGATGGATTTTCGTATACTTTGCAAATGAATCCTGCCCGCATACAGAGCGCCACAGCCGATATTACCAAAAAGCCCGACGCCAACCGTTGCTTTCTCTGCAGCGGAAATCTTATCGAAGGTCAGTTTGCCGAAGATTATACAGTAGCTTTTTTGATAGCGGTAAATCCATTTCCCCTTGCCGAAAATCATATTACAATAATATCTAAGCTGCACGAACCACAGGGAATTATCAAGATTGTAGACTCGTTTGTAAAAATGGCAGACGATATGCCCGACTATGCTGTATTTTACAATGGTCCAAAATGTGGCGCTTCGGCTCCGTTTCATTTGCATTTTCAGGCTTTGAAGGCAGATGCATTGCCAGTTTATAATCAAATAGAATCGTTGAAAACCAAAGCGATACAACGCTCTATCTATTCGGGTGCGCTAATTCACAAAATCGATGACGGCACAAGGCGGTTTGTATTAATTGAGGCGGACAATGCTTTTCAGGCTCAATATTATATAGAGAGGGTTTTGCACGAGGTCAACCGTATTTACAACACCACCGAACCTGAGGTAAATGTAGGCATAGTTTTGCGCGATGGCTATTATACAATAACTATTTTTCCACGCGAAAAGCACCGTCCAGAAGAGTATTTCCGCACCGAAAACCGCATTCTATGCAGTCCAGGATATGCCGATCTCGCCGGTCTTATTCCCGTTTGCCTTCGCGAAAACTTTTATTCTATCACACCCGACGACATTACAAGCATAATGAATCAAGTGTGTATCTCTCAAGAAAAATTTGAGAAACTGAATATTTAAATTATATTTGCGCAAAAATTAAAAACCATGTACCAATATCCCATATCAACATCAGTATTAGAAACGAAAATAAAGGAACTCGGTGTTGCCGACCCTGAAAAAATGTCGATACGCGAAACAGTGCGCCTCGCCAATATGCTTGAACAAGAAACCGGCGAAAAGTTCGTCCGCTTGGAGATGGGCGTTCCCGGATTAAAACCTCCGCAAATTGCCCTCGACGCCGAGCGTGAAGCCGCCGAAAAAGGTCTCTGCGCTATTTATCCTCCTGTCGACGGTGTGCCTGCATTGAAAGAGGCTGCCGCAAGATTTGCCAAATGCTTTATCAATGTGGACGTTCCCGCTAAAAACTGCCTTGCCACCACTGGTAGTATGCAGGCTTGTTTTGCATCGTTTATGGTTGCCAACCGCACCGACAAAAAACGCGGCAAAACTCTCTTCATCGACCCCGGTTTCCCTGTAAACAAGGCTCAGTTGCGTGTGCTCGGTATGCAATACGAAACTTTCGACGTGTACGACTATCGTGGCGACAAACTCGAAGCCAAACTTGAATCGTATTTGTCTAAGGGCGACATCAGCACCATACTCTATTCAAGTCCCAACAACCCTGCGTGGATCAATTTTACCGAACAGGAACTCAAAACTATCGGTACACTCGCTACAAAATACGATGTTATTGTAATGGAAGACCTTGCATATTTTGGTATGGACTTCCGTCGCGATATTTCTAAGCCGGGCGTTGCACCGTTCAACCCCACAGTGGCAAAATATACCGACAATTGGATTATTATGCTTTCGGGCAGCAAGAGTTTCAGTTATGCGGGTCAACGTATTGCAGTTATGATGGTTAGCCCAGCAATTTTCGATCGCCGCTATCCCGACCTCAAAGCATATTTCGGCAACGACAATTTCGGTCACGCTATGATTTTCGACGCTCTTTATACTTTGTCAACCGGCACTACACACACTCCTCAATACGGTTTTGCCGCTATGCTCAACGCTTGCTGCGACGGCACTTACAATTTTGTGGAGCCCATCAAGGAGTACGCCCGCCGTGCCAATATCCTCAAAAAGGCATTTTTCAGCAATGGTTTCGAGGCTGTTTACGACAAAGACGGAGAAGAAGACATTGCCGACGGATTTTACTTTACCGTTACCTATCCTGGCATGAGTAGCGGCGAGGTTGTAAAAAATCTTTTGATGTTTGGCATCTCGGCTGTGGGACTCAACATCTGCGGCTCGTGTCACCACGGCATACGCGTATGTGTGTCGCAACTTGGCGACGAGGCTCTTGCCAACGCCGAAGCACGCATCAAGGCTTTCAACGCCTATTTCAAGAAGTAAATTAAAAATGCGTCTATATATAAAAGGTGAGGCTGTCCAAAAAGTCAACAAATCGCTTTTTTGACAGTCTCTTTTTTTATTCTTGAGAAAATCAACATCAAGAGCCTTTGGCTCGACGCAAACTCGGTAGCCACATCGTCAAAAATCCGCGACACCATAGTGATAAAAGAAAAAATAGACTATCTTTACGCCGAAAACATATCCAAGAACGGACAACCCATGGGCATCAAAGAATACCGAGCCAAGGGCGGCAACAAAGCCCTCCTAAAAGAATACCACCGCAAATCAGACTCTCTTGCGCAGTGGCAGATAAACTTTACGAAATACGACGCCCAAACCTACGCCTTCGACCACATCGGCAACGGCACCCTTGTCGGCTCATCCTTCGCCTTCCTCTTTCACGATGGCATCTACTCCAAAGAGCAGGTGTTTGAAGAGATACCGCAGGCAAAGGAGTATTATCTCAAATATAGCAAAGAAACAGATAGTACTACTAATATAATTTCTGATACTATAACTAAAACACCTTAATAAAAAACGACCCTCCCCCTCAAACTACCTCAACATACATAACAATATAAACAATGTTTTCAACCCTTTTATTGGATATCAATAAAACCTTGACAAACAGAATATTGTACAAAGAAAAAAGACCCCTTCAAAAAGCGGGTGACCCCTCGGTATTGCCATTATGCCAAGGAGAGTTTCTGTGGCAGAAACCACACATTAATTTGTATCCGTTTCATTCGTTAAATTATAATTCAACTTGTTGATTTATAATTTTTTGGTTGATAATGGTTTTTCGTTTCCTTCGTTTAATTCGGTGTTAAAAAGAAGAAAAAAATAAATTTGGAGAATAGAAAGCAAACCGCTACCTTTGCCCTTGAATACGAAAATTGTTTTGCCCTATGCCCAAGTACTTAGATCCGAAAGCCGATTTGACCTTTAAAAAGGTGTTTGGAGAATATCCGGAACTTACCATAAGTTTTCTCAATGCTCTTTTGCCGCTCAAAGACGACGAGCAGATAACTTCGGTGTCGTATCTCACACCCGAAATGATGCCCGACAATCCGTTGCGTAAGTACAGCATAGTGGACGTCCGCTGCACCGATGCCAAAGGACGCGTGTTTCTTGTGGAGATGCAGACAGTTTGGTCGGAAGAGTTCAAACAGCGCGTTCTCTTCAACGCCTCTAAGGCATACGTTGGTCAGTTGAAAAAAGGCAAAAAATACGAACTACTTCAACCCGTATATTCGCTCAACCTTGTGAACGAAGTGTTTGAAAAAGACATCGACGATGCTTATCATTACTATCGCCTTGTTCACGAACACCACTCCGACCGCGTAATCGATGGGCTTCATCTTGTTTTTGTGGAATTGCCAAAATTCAAGCCGCAGAACTTTTCAGACAAAAGAATGCTTGTTCTTTGGCTGCGTTTCCTCACCGAAATCGATGAACAAGTGAAAGAAGCCGCCCCCGAACTCCTTGCCGACAAAGACATCAACCAAGCCCTCGAACTAGTTGAAATCTCAGCCTTCGACGAAGTGCAATTGGAAGCCTACGAACGTTTTTGGGACGGCGTCCGCGTAGAAAAAGCCATTATCGACGACCGCGCCCGCATGATGAAGCAAGCAAAAGAAATGGTAGGTCAAGCCGAAGAAAAAGGCAGAGCAGAAGGTTTAGAACGAGGTCGTGCACAAGGCTTAGAACAAGGTCGTGCACAAGGCTTAGAACAAGGTCGTGCACAAGGCTTAGAACAAGGCCGTGCACAAGGCTTAGAACAAGGTCGTGCACAAGGCTTAGAACAAGGTCGTGTGGAAGGTATTAAAGCAACCGCCAAGCGTATGAAAGCCGACGGCTTGCCCCTTGATGTTATTTCTAAATATACCCAACTCCCCCTCTCCGAAATCGAAAAGTTGTAAAACAAGACCACAGCCAGCCATTATCAGACACCGTCAAGGCGAAACCAAACAGATAAAGTTTGTGGTGGAATAAAAGGACAAAACTATATAAATACCATTTTATTTGATTTGACTAAATATTATTGGATAAAAAAAACAAGGAAGTGTCATTTTTTTTGACACTTCCTTGTTTTTTTTGCGGTGCTGTGGACTTATTTGACAGCCTTTTTAGCAATATATCATTGATTACAATGAGTTTGCAATGTTGGTTCTAAAAGCTTCTACTGCTTTTACAATATCAGCCATTTGTTCGTCGGTAACTGTAATTTGAGTATAAGCACCCTGAGTGGTAAGTTGCTGTCCGTCAACTATCTCAGTTTTATCTTCGCCATCAAACGATTCTATTTTCACTGGCTCAAAAACAGTAGTAAGGTCTTTAAGTCCAGCCACCATTTTAGCATATTCTGGGTCGTTGCCCATAAATTTGATAAGGATAGCCATAAGGTCGGTGAGAATGTTTTTTTGACTTGCGATATGCTCTTTCATTCTCTTATTGTCTTTGATGGAGTAAACCTCGCAAGCAAGGTAAAGGCTCTCTACCCAAACGCCAGTAACAAGCAGAGCCGAAATATTGCTGCGGTCGTTTTGGCGGAGGTAAGCATCCATTTGGAAGTAACTTTGAACGCTTGTAATAAGCAAAGAGTCTAAGTTGTTGCTACTTGTTGCAATGCGTTTAAGAGCGGCGAAATCAAAAAACTGACCAATCTGCAACTGTTCGCTAAGTTTGCGTATAGCCACAAGATACTGAATAACATCGCTTGTTTTGTTGTAAACATTGAGATAACCAAGGTCGGCGCAATATACACCCAAACCGAGAGCTTTTTTAAACGATGTTTCAAAATTGTCGGCATAATCGGCATTAAAAAGATATTTAGGTGTGTAAGGCACTTTCATATCTTGAATAATAGCCGACACCTCAACAGGCGAAGGGAAACTTTGAATCATTTCGCCAACGTCGCCAATGCTTACAGCCTTGTATTTGTTGATAAAAGCTTCATCGAGACCATACTTAGAATAGTCAAGTTTAGTTTCGGCTTCGGGATTGTACTGAATAGGTTCGTCAGTGTTTGTGTTGTTTTGCTCTCCGCTGCCTGAGCCGCCGCCGCACGACATCATTGTTGCAGCTGATAACATGAGAGCCATTGCAAATATCTTTTTGTATTTCATAATGCAAAGTGATATGGTTTTAAAATATACGTTTTCAATTGAAAACAAAGATACGGTTTTTTTTTTAAAAAATCTATTATCGAACTTTTTTTTTAAAAAAAATATTACTTTTACAATCAATTTGTCAAAAGATTTTTCTCCTTATGAAGTGTATAGTAATTGATTACGATACTTCGGCACTAAAAGTGCTGTGTAATGCCATTGCCGCTATAGATGGTATCGAGCTGGTATCATTTTTTAGAACCACCACACGGGCGCAACGCTATTTGCAAACCCGCACCGATATTGATTTAATTTTTGTGGAGCTTGATATGACTACCCTTACAGGTCTACAATTTGTAAAAACACTTGTAAATCCGCCAATTATAGTATTTACCACCGCCAACACTTCATATCCTATTAATAATATAAAGGTGAATTATGCCGCCGTGCTTTACAAACCTTACACCGACAAAGCCATCCGCCGATCAATAACACAGGTACGCGAATTTGAAAAAATGTGTCGCGAAGATTTGCTCACCAACAAAAAATATGTCAACAACAACCGCTATATGTTTGTAAAAAGCGAGTACAAGGTGGTGCGTATCAATTTCGACGACATTCTTTATATCGAGAGTATGCGCGAATATGTGAGATTTCATCTCGAAGACGGTAGCAGCGTAATGAGTTTGCTATCAATTAGGCGAATCGAAAACTATCTGCCACCGATGCGTTTTATGCGCGTACATCGAAGCTATATTGTCAACCTCGATAAAATTGATTTGATAGAGCGGTTTAAGATTGTTTTTAATGAAAACGAAGTAGTCCCCATCAGCGATCAGTTTAAAGATAAGTTTCAAGAGTTTCTGGATAAGAGTTTTGCCATTTAAAAAAAAATAAAAAAATTTTTTTGTCATTGCTATTGACTTTTTAAAATTTAATCCCTACCTTTACCAGACTAAGATTAAATTAAAAACCTAATATTTATGGCAGTGCAAAACTCAAGTCCAATTCCGCCACGTAGTCGTCCCGAATGGACTAAATTGATAACAGGTGAAATACAGCACGAGTTTAAAAACTATGTGCTTCAAATTCGCATTTATCAAATTAGAAAAGACTTATCAAGTGGACGTACAACTATCGAAAAATCAATTGATAGTCTGTATGACTTATGTACTAAATATCAGCTCGCTGTAGCTCAAGATTGTAGAGAAATTTTTAAAACCTGGTAGCAGTATGAAAAACAAATTATATTCAAAACAAGAAGTTATCGACTTTATCAACGCAGGTAAAGTAATGCTGCTAACTGGCAGCGATAAGGCGTTGGCAGATTTGCCAAAAGGAAATTGGATTGGTGGCACATCGTATTACTTTGTGGATACTATAGGAACAGCAGGCGACGACAAAATTTTTGTTGACGACTATACACTTGTAACTCAAAACTGCAAAACAGCAGTGTACGACGAAACCAATATTCAAGACATTGCCAAGAACGGTTTCAAAAACGGATTTGTAGTAGTGGTGCTTCCTATCGATTCGCCTGTATACTACACATTTGCCAACAAAGCGTTGGAATACGATTCTATGTTCGATAATCCAGTTGTAGGCTTTGTGGCAGCCACAAAGATGGAAGATTATGGCAAAAAATCTCCAAAAACGGTTTCGGGCATTGATGGTATCCTTTCCGACCAAAAGGCTGTGGTTTTGTATGTAGAGTTGCCCGAATTTCTTGCAGCTCGTGCCGAAATAGAAAATTTTGACACTATTGACGAAGATACACCTACTATTGTATTCCCCAAAAACGGTTTTGTGCAATCGGAATGTACAATCAATGGCAAACAGGCCAACATTGCCGATTATTTTGAAAATACTATCAAACCTCGTCTTGGCGGATACACACAAATGATAACTTCGCAAAACGGAGCTTTAATCAACCGCGATGTCAAGATTGTAGATCCAAAAAAGGGTGAAGTTACATTCTTTTCGCCCGTAGCAGCTGGCGACGAATACCACCTTGTAAAAAACGGTGCTGATTATATCGGAATGTTTAACAATTCGCTCGGTGCCAAACGTAGCGATGTGCTTACATGCTTTTCGTGCGTATCGTACTATTTCGGCGGTAAGTTTGAAGGCAGAAACGTTTGTGTCAACGGCATTTACGCTTTTGGAGAAATTGGTTATCAGTTGCTTAACAAAACCATTGTTACGCTCGAAATCGACAAAGTGAAATAAACTCTCTCTTTATTTTATATCCCTCTGTTTTTTTAGCGTCTGCCTAATTTTTGGGCAGACGTTTTTTTATGTTCGCAGGTTTTGGGGGAAAATAGTTTTGTGTTTGTCTTTATAACAAAGCACTCTGATTACAAACTATTAAAACATTATGGCTATGAAAAATTTACTATTAATCCTTGTAGTGTCGGTAATAACGCAAACCTTTGCTTTGGCGCAATCATCAATAGAGGCGCAATTGCTCGAAAACTGCAAAAAAGAGCTTACCGATATTTCTGCCAAAAAGGTTGATATTCATGATATTGCCTTTAATACCGACGGACACTGGCTGATACTTTACGGCGACATAGGATATAGCTACAGCTATATTCCATCTGCTCTCGAAAACTTGCTCACAAAACTCAACTCTGCCGAAACGTCTATCAACAAGGCAATTATGCTTAGCGACACATCATGGGCATTGGTTTACAACGGCAAAGAATACACAGCGCAGTCGTTGCCGTCCGATATTGCTACCGACATTGCCGCAGCACAAAAAAAACAAAAAAATCTTCGCTGCATTGCCTACAAAAACGGCGAAAGGCTTACTGTATATGGCACTAACGGATTTATAGCCAACGGATTGCCTCAAAAAATGGTAGCCAAACTCGCGCAACTCAACAAAAAGAAAGCCCCCATACGCGAATCGGCATTTTATGGCACCGACGGATGGGTATTGCTCTACGGCCGCACAGGAATGGCATTTCAAGGCATCCCCGACGACCTCTCTGCCTTGCTGCAAAAATTGGGTAAAAAAGGCACGGTAGTAAATCTTGTGCGTTTCTTCGGCGACAAATGGGTGGTGGTATACGATGGATATAAAGTGGAGAGTAATATATAAGACGGGAAACAAAAAAAACGTTAAAAATCTTATTTTTTCAAAGCAATTGTTTATATTTGCGCATTATTAACGATAAAAAACATTTACTATGGGACTTCCACGTTTTTTCCCTGAAATGAAAATACATGAGTTTGAGTATATTCCGCGATATTACGACCCACGCAAAGAGGATCTTAAAATTCGCCGCGCACGTATACGCAAAGAACTCGGCAAAGATGTAGACGAAGAAGAAGACACTCGCATTCTTCAGCACGGAACATTCCGTCGTATGTACGAGCGTCGCAAAAGCGATCTCAAACAAGCCAACCGTCGCCGTACTGTATTGTTTGTAATACTTATGGTAGGCGCATATTTTGCTAACCAATATTTTCATTTTATTTAGGCTGATTATACGCAATGGCTGATGTTATTAGACTAATGTCTGACGCGCTTGCCAATCAAATTGCGGCAGGTGAAGTTATTCAGCGTCCGGCTTCGGTGGTTAAAGAGTTGGTAGAAAATTCGGTAGATGCCGGCGCCGACGAAATAACCGTAAACATCAAAGATGCGGGTCGTACGCTTGTGCAGGTAATCGACAACGGTTGCGGCATGAGCCCCTCTGACGCGCGTATGAGTTTTGAACGTCATGCCACTTCTAAAATATACACCTCCGACGACCTTTTCTGCATTTGTACAAAAGGATTCCGCGGCGAGGCTCTTGCTTCGATTGCGGCTGTGGCAGAGGTAGAACTAAAAACCCGCCGCGAAGAGGATTCTATTGGCACTCAAATAATTATCAACGGTTCGCAGTTTGTTGGGCAAAATCCCGTTAGCACAACCGTTGGTACTAATTTTAGCGTTAAAAATCTGTTTTTTAATGTGCCGGCTCGTCGCAAGTTTTTAAAAGCCAACAGTACCGAATTGCAGCATATTATTACTGAGTTTCAGCGTATTGTGCTTACTCATCCATCAATAAGTTTTTCGCTTTATCACAACGGAACTCTTATTTACAATCTTCCGCAAAGCAATATAAAACAGAGAATTATCAATGTATTTGGCAAAAATCTCAATCAAGAATTAATTCCTGTTGAGATTGATACGTCGATAGTTAAGATTACAGGATTTACAGGCAAACCCACCGCCACAAAAAAACGCAGTGACAAGGAGTATTTCTTTGTCAACAACCGTTTTATGAAAAGTCAGTATTTTCACAAGGCAGTGGCTTTGGCTTACGAAAATCTTGTGCGTCCCGACTGCATTCCGCCTTATTTTCTCTATTTTGAGGTAGACCCTCATAGTATTGATGTAAACGTGCATCCCACCAAAACCGAGATAAATTTTGAAAACGGTTCGGATGTTTTTCGTTTGTTGCAGGCTGGCATTAGAGAAACTCTCTCAAAAAGCAACGTGGCTCCAGCTATCGACTTTGATTCTGAAAGCGACGACATCGAAGTGCCTTATTTTCCAAAAGATGCGCCTATACCGCCTATGCCAAAGGTAAATTTCAATCCTTTTTACAATCCGTTTGAAACTAATCAGAGCAGTAGTTCGGGCGGCTATCAGCAACACAACGACGATGGAGAGCGTCAACGCCACAATATCGACAATTGGCAGCAGTTATATTCTGGTAATGAATCACTTACCGAAGACCTCTCGTTTGCCTCGCACGAAAGTTCTTTTGCCCCCAAGGTAGAAAACCGTTTGATTCAGATTAAAAACAAATATATTGTAAGCCCCTCTAAGTCGGGCATTATGATTATAGACCAACGCCGCGCCCACAAACGTGTGCTTTATCAAAAGTATATCGAAAAAGTGGATGCCAATGTGGATTCGGTGCAGACTCTGCTCTATCCCATAACGCTGAATCTTGATGTTACAAGTTTTGCAATGGCGTTTGATATTCGCGACGAGTTTCAGGTGGTAGGTTTTGATATCGAATTTAACGAAGATAATAGCATTATAATCAATGGAATTCCGCCTTTTCTTTCAGAAGATTCAGCCACCGAGGTGATTAACGATATTATCGACAGCTACAAAGAGGGGCACGGCAATGTGTCTACCTCTATCAAAGATATATTGGCAATAGCCGCCGCCAACCGCGAAGTGATACCCTACGGCAAAGCACTTTCGCCCGAAGAGATGCGGCAACTTATTGATTCGCTTTTTGCCACCAACGAGCCTAATTTTTCGCCCGAAGGAGACCCCGAGATTGTGATTGTGGGTTTGGACGAAATAGAAAAGCGGTTCTCATAATTTATTAATTTTTAAACAAATGCCACAATTAACACGCGGAGCCAAGTTTTTGTTGATTGCTAATATAGCAATGTTTGTGATTACATGGCTGTTGCAATATATGCAGGGTGTCGACCTTACTGATTATTTGGCACTCTATTTTGTCAAGTCTGATCATTTTAGACCATATCAGTATTTTACCTATATGTTTATGCACGGTGGATTGTTTCACCTGTTTTTCAACATGTATGCCTTGTTTTTGTTTGGCGCAATAATCGAAAGCGTATGGGGCACCAAGCGTTTTATGTTTTATTATTTGGTAACGGGATTGGGAGCAGCCGTGGTTAATACTGCGGTTAATTATTTTCAGTTTGCGCCGTTGCTCGATGCATACAACAGCTTTATGTTGAATCCTACAGCAAGTGGTTTGGAAGCCATAGCACAAAAGAGCGACGGTTTTAATCTTGCCGCTGTTTACGAAATTATTGATCATTGGAATTCTGTTGTAAACGATCCCGAATCGTTAGATTATATCAGATCGCAGGTAACCACCATTGTTAACAATGTTTCGTCGGCACCTATGCTTGGAGCATCGGGAGCTGTGTTTGGACTTCTATTAGCTTTTGCAATGATGTTTCCCGATATGAAATTGCAGATTATTTTTATACCCATTGGCATCAAGGCTAAATATTTTGTGCTTATTTACGGACTTGCCGAACTGTTTTTTGGTGTCAACAATTTCAGCGGCGACAATATTGCCCATTGGGCTCATCTCGGAGGCCTTGTGGCAGGCATTATTTTAATGCTAATATGGAAACGGTATCCGGGCAACAAATTTTTTAACACTTAGATTATTATGAACAATTTAAAATCTATTGCAGCCCGCAGCATGGCTACAAAATTGATTGCTGCAAATTTGGTGGTGTATTTGTTGGTGTTAGTGGCATCGCTTGTCAATTTTCTTATGGCATCACCATTTGATATCGAAGGCACTGTAATTGAATACCTTTCGGTACCAGCAAGTTTGTCTAAATTAGCCACACTATTTTGGACACCTTTTACATATATGTTTTTGCATACATCTTTTTGGCATATTTTGGGCAATATGCTCTGGCTATACTTTTTGGGTGTAGTATTTTTAAGTGTTTTTGACGGGCGGCGAATGTTGGCAGTATATATACTTGGCGGATTGAGCGGTGCATTGTTTTATGTGGCTGCATACAATCTGTTTCCTGCATTTGAATCTGCGCTTCCAGTTTCGTCGGCGTTGGGAGCAAGCGCGGCAGTTTCGGCTATAGTGATTGCTGTGTGTGTTTACAAGCCCCACGAAAAACTCTATTTTTTTGGTATTCTGCCTATTGAATTAAAATGGCTCGGCATATTGTATGTGCTTTTCGACTTGTTTCAGATAGTGGGCAACAACCCTGGAGGACATATTTCGCATCTTGGCGGTGCTGCTTTTGGTGCAGCTTTTGCATTGTGCTTAAAAAACGGTAAAGATATCACCCAATGGTTTTGCTCTTTAACCGATAGTTTGGTTTCGTGGTTTGGTAATACATCTTCGCCGAAACGTCCGAAAATGAAAGTTAGTTACACCAATAAGGGTCAAAATGTAGAATACACAGAGGTTACAACAGTATCCGACGAAGAATTTAACCGCCGCAAACACGACGAAAACGAAAAAATAGATCGTATTCTCGAAAAAATTTCAAAAAGCGGCTACGACAACCTTACCAAAGAGGAAAAAGAATTTCTCTTTAGGGCAAGCCGCAAATAGAGTTTTACTATGTGCAGATGGTTTTGTATTATATTGATATTTTGCACTTTAACGGTTTCAGCTCAAACTACTACCAATAATTTTGCTGCAACGCACCTTACTGTAGACCTAATAGAAGAAACTGATGTAATCTATTCCAAGGGGCATAAAACCGCTTTGGACATTTCTGATTATGATTTTGAAAATCCATCAATGCAGGTGGCAGAAATCAACACCACCCGTCCGCATTTTGGATGGCAGGTTACATCTAAAAAAAGTGGATTTTATCAAACAGCTTACCGTTTGTTGGTAGCCACTTCGCCATCGCTTTTGCACGAAGGCAGTGCCGATGTGTGGGATAGCGACGAGGTTGCCGATAGCAGCTGCACTGGTATAGAATATCGCGGACGAGCATTAACCCCTTGTGCTATATATTATTATACTGTAAAAATATTCGACCAAAAACATCGTTGCTCGGCATACGCTGCGCCCAAGGGTTTTGCTGTTTCGCCCGAACCCGACGAGGCTTCTGCTTCGTTGCCTTTACAAAAAACTGAGCAAATGCCCATTTTGATCACTCATCCCAATAGGTCGTTGATGCTCGATTTTGGCAAAGATGCTTTTTCGCAAATTCGTTTTCATTTTTCTAATGTTACACCAAATCAACCAATTACGGTGCGTCTTGGTGAAATGTCAGATAGTTGCGGAGTAAATACCCGTCCCGGAGGAGCAAGGCGTTATGCAGTGTATCATTTTACGCTCGATTCGGCTGGCGATTATTCGTTTGTGCTTCGCAAAGATAAGCGTAATACCAATCCAAACGACAACGAAAGCGGTGTTTCACCTATTTTTATGCCACAGTATATCGGCGAGGTTTTCCCGTTTAGATATTGTCAAATAGAGGGTTACAACGGTGCGTTTTTGTATCGCGATGCTATAAGGTCGAGTGTACATTATCCTTTCAACGATGATGCGGCAGATTTTTCGTCATCAGATACAGTGCTCAACCAATTGTGGGACCTTTGCAAACA
>JAGCDD010000058.1 GCA_017651345.1 Bacteroidales bacterium
AACAAAAATGAACACCACAGCACTTGTAGTAATAGACCTACAAAACGATATTTCAAAGCATTACAAAGATATAATCAACAATGTGAACGCCGCAATCGATTGGGCGCAAAACAAAGGTATGCACATTGTGTATATCAAACATCACAACACTATGCCCTTAGTGAGAACCTTTAAAGCCGGAACTAAGGGCGCGGAACTTGTTCCCGAAATGAAAATTGTTTCAAATAATATCTTTGTAAAAACTCGCGCTAATGCCCTAACAAGCAAAGAGTTCGCCGATTTTATCAAAACCAACAACATAACGGATTTTTATATTGCTGGTGCCGATGCCACCGCTTGTGTAAAATCCACCTGTTTTAATATGAGCAAAGCGGGTTATAAAGTTACTGTAATATCCAATTGCATAACAAGTTACAATCTTAACAAAATAGACGAAATGCTTAATTATTATCAAAGCAAAGGTTGCGAAATAATCAGTTTAGATGAATTAATTAAATAGTTTTACTATGAAATCATACAAGTACATAAAAAGTAACGCACCCTCTTACACCCGACCAAATGCAGGCTGTGGCAAAAGAGCATAAGGGTTTTGTAATGAAAATGGTTTTTGTTGACAATTCTTCCGTTGCCGACTGCAAATTCTATGAATATTACTAACGATAATATCGAAAAAGCACTCAATTTGCATAACTGTGCATTCCGCCGAGGAAATAATTTACGCCAAAATAAGTCATTAACACAGTGAGAAATGCAAGAACGAAGAATAGATGCAGTCGACGACTGTTTTGCAGAAATTTGAGCGAAAAGCGATGAAAACCAACTGCATAGACCATAAATGTAATCAACGCCCAAGTCTCTTTTGGGTCCCAACTCCAATAGCGTCCCCACGAAATATTTGCCCAAACTGCGCCTAAGAAAATACCTATACCTAACAGAATTTCAGCGGGATAGAGCATTATGCGGCTGAGGACGGTGAGTTGAGTGAGTCTTTCATCGTCTTTTATGAAAAACGAAAAAATTCCATTGAAAAACGTGAACGCCAACAGCGCGTATGCAATCATAATTGTGGAAACGTGCGCACTGAGAATCGGTGAATTTAATACAGGCATCAATTGCGTAATCTGCGGATTTCTTTGCCCAAGCCACGCCACCAAAAGTGTGAAGCCCGAAATCAAAAATCCAAAGGGCGTGAGTATCTTTATTTTGTTGCCAAAAACCAATGCTAATATCATAATTACTAACGACATAAAGAGCATTGTCTCATAACCGTTGCCCATTGGAACTCGTCCCGAAACGTACCACCGCAAAATGTAACCGCAAAGATCAAAAACCAATGAAATTACCAACAAAATTCTTAATGTTTTGAATACCTTTTTGGGGAATTGTTTGGCAACAATCATTATCAAAAATGCCAAAAATCCAATGGTGAGATTTACCATAAAAAGGATTTTGGCAAAATTGATTTTGTTGTAAAAAATCTCTGCACTAATCTTTGATTCTGAGATTTTTACGTCTGATTCTTGAAACAGTTTTCCGCTGGTGAGCATCAAAATTAAGCCAATCTTTTCGTCAGTTTCGCGGACGGCTTTTGTTACTTCAACAGTGTTGAGGCGATAATTTTCGTTTTCATCAAAAAAGTCGGCAAACGAGGCGTATTTTTCAACGCCAAGTTGCTGTTGCAGAGCCTTATCTTTGATAAGAATCATCTTTTCATCTTTCCAAACTTCGGGACGGTAAATCCATCCGCACACCACTTGTTCTGCTGTGAGATTATAATAACTTGGCTTGCCGTAAATCTTTGATACAAAATCTCTTGCCATAGTGTTGAACGGTGCGATGCGTCCGTTATAGACAATCTGTTTGGTTGATATTTTGTCGGATTCTTCAAACGAAATTGTTGGAATTTTTTTTGTCTGCGAATTGGCATTTATGCTTAGACAAATTAACGCCACAAACAATCCGCCTTTTTTGAGTGCAGGATGTTTCAAAAGAATAAGAAAATCAGCACGTTTTGAAAACAACATCCATAGTCCCGACAATGCAAAAAGCACGTAGCCGAGATATGTAAGCGGCGTACCATACGGGTCGTAATTTACTGATAGAATGGTGCCTTGATAATCCTCGTCGAAACTTGTCTGATAAAACCGATAGCCGTTTTTCTTGAAAATATTATTCATAGAAATAACGGATTTTTCATTGTTGTTTACAGTGATATGGCTCTCAAAATCTTGCGGCATTGTAGTTCCTTGGTAATTTTTGATGAGAAAACTATCCAAACGCATCTCAAAACCGAGATTTTCTTTCCACATGTTTTCTTTGAGCACAAAATAATCTGCGCTTTCGTTTTCGCGAAGATGCAACATTCCCTCTTTGCTTGTAAGGTGAGTTAATAATGCGCCCAATAATATGATTACCAACGAGATATGAAATATTAATACAGGTAGTTTTCTGTACAGTTTTTTGATGAACACCACCAATGACCCTGCCGCCAGCACTGCCCACAATCCACAAAACCACGCTGTGGAATAAAAATGTTCGTCGGCAAACGACTGAGCAAAAAACGTTGCCACCGCCATTGCGATAAGCACGGCTATGAATGCTGACAATATTGTGATTTTTAAAATGTTACGCATTTAATATAAATGTTATCGTTTTGCAATAGCCATACATTCCATCTCTATCAACCAACCGGGACGGCATACCGGAGCAAGGGTGATTACCATCGGCACTTCGCCAAATGTTGACTCAAAAATTGCTTTAACCACGTTGTAATCAGCCGTATCGCGAAGATAACAGATGATGTGAGCAATATCCTCAAACGATGCTCCGCCTTCGTTGAGCAACGCTTTTACATTCTCTATCATTCTGAGTGTCTGCGCCTTAATGTCACCTGGGGCAACTATTGCTCCTTTGTTGTCGATAGATGCTGTGCCTGAGATTATTACAAGACGACGGTCGGCAAAGTCAACGGCTGTGCCGCGCTCAAAGGTTACTCCATAGTCGGAAGTGCGGTTGAGATGGTCGGCAGCGTAGAGAAATTTTATTTGGTTTTGTTTTATTCCGCCTACACTATAAGCGTCCATCACAGAGGTAACATCTTTATCGGCATAGCGACCGCAAATGCCTGTGCTACTGATATAATGGGTGTCAACTGTTAGATTATTTTCATTGAAATTATCACGACGGGCTCTCACCACTGCGTCATAGTTTACATCAATGTTTTGAACGTAAAACCACGTGCGTATGCAGTTGTCTGCTATATTCAAGTTGTTGGTTTTTAGCATATTTTCGAGATATTCCAACTGACGTTTGGTTTCATCGTAAGTGTTGGCAATTGGATTAACCACATTGGCAGTAAAATAATGCGAGAGTCCATCTTTCGAAAACTTCACAGTATAATCATCAACACGCTCTATTTCAACTTCTTGGCGGAGATATGCGAGGACGGCGATTTTTGCACCATGCAAAGGAGGTTGTTGAATGTAGGCAACGGCGGCATTGCCCGAAATTTTGCGTATTTCGTTAACAGCCGTTTCTGCCTGATTGGCAGCATCGGAGAGCAAAAGACGCACAAAAACAGGCACATAGCCATTGTGTTTCATAAGTATTGCAACAATTTCTGTGCTCACCGACCGCAATTGCTCGGCAAAAGTAAGCGAGGCATCATTCACTGTTACTATGGCGTGAATTTCGCCGTTAAATTCAGAGGTTTTTGCTACTGTGTGTTCGGTTATATATTGTTTAAATTTCATTCTTTTATTATTATCGCAGTAAAAATTCATTAAAGTTTAACACTCGAAATATCCACTAACCCATTGACAATGGCATATATAGTCAAGCCAGCGGGCGAATGGATTTGGAGTTTTCGGGCAATGTTGCGGCGGTGCGTTATTACAGTGTGCACCGAAATGTTGAGTTTGTCGGCAATCTCCTTATTTTGAAGACCTTGCACTACGCCGATGATTACGTCCATTTCGCGGTCGGAAAGTGCCTCGCCGTTCTCCTGATTTCCATTGAAAACCATCGACGAGATGTTTTTAGAGGTGTCTTTTTGTTCTGTTAGACGCTCTAAACGCTTGATGGCAGGTGAAAAGATGTGATCCTCCACGTCGGCGTGATGACGCAGCCATTCCTCGTTGTTAAAGATATCGTAAAGCGTTGCCGTAAGTTGGTGATTGTGATGTGCATCCGACGGCAAATACTTGATTATCATTAGTTTTAACTCGCGGAGTTTTTGGTCTGTTTGTTCGTGATGCTTCGAGAATGTTTCGATGTTGTAATTTGGTAGCGGATTGCCCTCTAAAAGCGATTCTACGTATGGGAAAAGCGTTTTTTCCTCGTATTTCATGTGGCGACGTATTTCTTGCGCATACTCGTCGTAGATTTTCATAATCAGTTTGCCAAGCGGGTCGCCGTCGCTGATGCTTTCTTTTAGTTCGCGGTGGATAAAAGGCAACTGAAAATCAAGGTAATACGTGTGGCTTGCCTTTAAATAATGCAGCAGTGTAGACACGCTGATTTTATCATCGTTTTCAAAATTAGCCGAATTGTTGATAGTGTAATTTACCACGGCAAGAAAAGTGTAGGTGTCTACGCCGTTGAGTTTGCAAGTCTCGCTTACAGTTTTGTCGCCGAAGCCGAGGTTTATTCCAAAAGAACCCAACGCCTGCAACACGCTGTAATTATCTTTGATGAGCGTTACCATCTTGTCGCCGGATTCATACATCTTTAAGTTTTTCATATTGCTTTACGTTTTTTGTGATGCAAAATTACAATATTTTTTTTTATTCCTCCCCTGCGCCGCTCAATATCCAATTATCAATTAATATTTTGTCTTGTTCAAGGTCTAATTTGTCGGAGTGGTTGTGTTTCACTTCGGGGAATTCGCCTTTGAGGATTTTGTGGAGAACGCTGTTGGCGGTGTCGCCAGGGGTAACGAGGTTGAGGTCAGCACGTTTGGATGATTTAACGTTTACCAATGCGGCGTAACTTTTGCCTTCGGTGAGAAAAAGTCCTGCGGCGGCGTGTTCGCCAAGTCCGTGGCAGTTGGCGCACGAATTGTTGAAATATTCATTTTGATTGTAGTTGAACATTCCGGCGTTGATGGTGCCCGCATCGATTTTCAAAGTGTCGCGAGTGCTCTTTTCGTCGTTGGTGAATTCCTTTTGCAAAAGCGTTAC
>JAGCDD010000059.1 GCA_017651345.1 Bacteroidales bacterium
ATTTTTGGGAGATGCGCGGAATAGAACAGTGCAATATGCCCGCTTTCCAAACCAAATACACCGCCGACCCTTCGCCGCTGGTAATTGGCGACACTTTATTCCTTTTCTGTTCGCACGACGCATCGCCTGAGCACATTGTAGACCCCAACGAAAAGAGTTCGGCAGGTTTCTTTATGTACGATTGGCTGCTCTATTCCACCACCGATATGGTAAACTGGACAGAGCACGGCGCAGTGGCATCGTTGAAAGATTTTTCGTGGCGTAGTCGCGACAATGGCGGATGGGCTATTCAAGTGGTGGAACGCAACGGCAAATACTATCTCTACGCACCTCTGCACGGACACGGAATTGGCGTTTTGGTGGCAGATTCGCCCTACGGACCTTTTAAAGACCCGCTCGGCAAGCCCCTCGTTTGGGATCAGAGCAATTGGTACGACATCGACCCCACTGTATTCACCGACAACGACGGTCAAGCGTATATGTACTGGGGCAATCCTCACACTTTCTACGCTCGGTTGAACAACGATATGATCTCGTTGAAAGACAGCGTGGTAAAACTTCCTCATATTGAAAACTACCAGGAAGGACCTTGGTTTTACCGCCGCGGTTCAAAATACTATCTCGGATTTGCATCTACCTGCTGTCCAGAGGGTTTGGGCTATGCAATGAGCGATAAACCCACAGGACCTTGGAAAAGTTCGGGCTACATAATGCGTCCCACACAGCGCGACCGAGGCAATCACCCCGGAATTGCTGATTTTAAAGGCAAAACCTACATTTTTGGACAAAATTACGACCTTATGCACATCGACCTTTGGGAACACCACGAACGCCGCTCGGTAACCGTTGGCGAAATGCACTACAATCCCGACGGAAGCATTGAGGAAGTGCCCTACTGGCTCGACCAACAGCCTCTCAAACAGGTGAAACCCCTCAACCCCTTTGCACGTGTTGAAGCCGAAACAATGGCGTGGGGTTACGGATTAAAATCTGCCAAAATCGGAATTGAAAACACCGGCGTGGTAGAAAAAATGCCCTACTCAACCGGCAAACGCAATATGTATGTCAACGACCTCAACGATGGCGAATACATCCGAGTTCGCGGTGTAGATTTTGCCAACGGAGCATCGCAATTTGCCATCACAGCGGCAGCCACCGGCACAGTAGAAATTTCGCTCCGCATCGATTCGCCCAACGGCGCAGAAATCGGCAAAGTTTTGGTAAAATCTACCGGCAACGTAGAAAAATACAAAGCATTCACCACCAAAATCACCAGCGCCAAAGGCGTTCACGACCTCTACATCACATTCAACAAGGCTAATGGAGAAGTAAGATTGGATTGGTGGAAGTTTGGGAAATAATGCATAATGCAAAATAAAAAAAAACGGGCGGTGATTGCCGTCCGTTTTTTTTATTGTATATCAGAAATTTATCTATCTTTTTCCGCCGAGCATTACAGCCAACTCTTTATCTTTAAATGTGTGCTTTTCTTGATCCCAGAAACCAAAATCGGCATCGTAGCACCAAGTGGTCCACGCAACGTTGAATTGATCGAAAACCGAAAGCATATCCTTTGTCCAAGCGTAGGCAAGTTGACGGTCAACGGGACAATATACGCCCCATTCGCCGCAGAAAAGTTGAAGTCCGTATTGAGCAGCCACGTCGATGGCGTCTTTCATTTCGTTGTAGATGCGGTCGCGGTTCCATTCTTCCTTGGTGTATTGCTCAATAAAAGGCTTAACGCTGTCGGGAGCGGCGGCGTAATCCTCTTGCGAAATCGGAATGCCGGGGTAAGTTACCTTGCCTGTGTAATCCTTAATATTGGTCCACCACGCGCCGTAATGCGTTACAATCATCGGGTTGTAGTAGTGGAAACTGAGGATGAGGTTCTTGTCGTTTTCGGGCACTTTGAGGAATTTAAATGTGCCAACGCCCTGCCAAAGGTTAGAGCCGATAACAAGAGTGCGTTCGGGTTCGCGGGCGCGGATAGCCTTGTGAACTTTTGCAACAAGGTCGTTCCACTGTTCGTGTTTTTCGGCGGTGGGCTCGTTCATAAACTCATACGCAACCCAATCGGTGCTGTATCCGCTGAGCGAATCTTGCAGTTGGCTCCAAAGATTGATAAGTCCCTGTTGAGCCTTTTCGTCGGTGAAGAGGGTGTTGTGACCGCCCTCGTTGCCAGCGTTAAAATAGTGAGCGCGGATAATGTGGAGGTCAACAATAGCGCGGATATTGTATTTGCGGGCAAGGTCGAGAGCGTTGCGCAGAAGAGCCCACGCCTCGGGAAGTTTGTTGCCCTGCTCATCCCAAAACTGTTCCTCGTCGATAGGGATACGCACGTGGTCGAAACCGAGACTATCGAGACGGGCAAAATCGTCCTCCTGAATATGCAGGCGGCGTTCTTCGCCCCTTGCCTCGCTTTGCGAAAGCCAATGGCTTAGATTGGTTCCGCGTTTGATTTTAAAGCCCTCCTTAACCTCAGGCTTATTTCCGCAAGATGCTAAAATACAGCAAAGTGCGATTAGTGCAAGTAAATATTTTTTCATTTAAGTGACGTTTTAAAGATTCATTATCTCCGCAAATGTAACAATATTTTAAAAAAAACAAATTGAAACTTGAAAAAAGGAGATACGTTAAAGAAAAACAAAAAAAACTTATTTGTGGTTAGGACTTTCAAATAGTTTGTACATATCAGTATAAGAACCGTTGCACAGAGATGGTTTTGCAACCTTTTCCAATCGTTTTTTTGTAGTTATTTCACTATTGGCTTTTGCTTTTAGTATTGCGTTATCCAAATTTTGGTATAACCTTCCACACAATGTATTAAACGCTGACGACCAAAACTTATCAGACTTCATTTCTTGTTCGTTCTTACCAATAAACGGTGCATATTTTGTCAATTCTTTGAACAATACAGTTTTGGAGTAAAACATTGTTGTCGTATTTTTCAAAAAATGTAACAAAAACCAGAACTCCACAGAAGGCATATTATTAAAAATCTCAACATTCGACCGCCCCTTGTATTTATTCCAAAACAGATGAAATTGTCTGTTTTTATTATTATCATTATAATAAACATCCGCATCAAAGATACAGATTATAGTTTGTCGTGGTCTTAACGAATAACTATCAATGGCATGTTCAGTTTCTTTTAGGTTGTCTCTTCCAATTCTTTTAATACCTTTAATCTTATATTTGAATCTTTCAACATTTTGTGCACACATCAGATAATTTTCTTCGGTTTGTCCCTCTACAATAAAGAAACACTCATTTTTCTTTTGTTTGCGTGTAGGCGTATCTACTACTGTTTTGATTCCTTTAAGCATCTCCCTGAAAGAAGGCTGTTTACCATTTTTAGTTTTATAAGCCATAGTCTTAATATTTTATATTAGCAACTGCACCGAACCGACCATCACGGTATGCTTTATAAATGGTATTGATTTTATCATTGAATTGTTCCAAATCTTCAAAATCGGCAAGCGAAAACAATGCAGAACTACCGTCATCTTGTTTCTCTACAAAACGAATGGCATCAACCCTTACAAGGTTGTTAATTGTCTCCATCAGTCCCGAATAATGAGTAGTAAGAATCAACTGCGAACAACTTTTTTCCGCAGAAAGAAAATCGTAAACTATTTTCTCAAACAAATCGGGATGAATGGCTGTTTCCAATTCATCTGCAATCATAAAAGAATTATTCTTTAATAGTTTATCGAAGATAATTTTCAAACTAAGATAACGCTTTGTACCTTCCGATTGAAGCACACCCGGTAAAGAATATACATTTGGATTAGCCGGCACTTTTATAAAGTAATCATCTTGTATAGAGCCATCCTTTTCATTACGTTTAAAAGAGATGTCGTTTATATTATCAAGTCCTGATGTTTCAAATCCATTAATAACACTTTTTGTAAGAATGCCTTCTTTATCATTAGCCAAAACATCTTTTGAATACTGATAAATATCCTTTTTCCCTGTTATATTCGGCAGAAAATTCTGAAAATACTCTTTTACTAATCTTAAATCTTCCAAATCAAATGGAAGATTTTGTTCTGCATTAACATAAGTTGCAAAGAAAGACATATTTTTACGGCATGTCACATCAAATACTGCCTTATATGTATCATTTATATCAAAATTATAAATTGTAGTAAATTTACCATCAGCAAACTTGCGTTGAAAAACTATTGTTGCAGAATCACCTTTACATAATTCTTCAAAAAAGACAGTTGTAGAATTTACAATTAACTTATAAATGTATTTAATGAATGTTTGAGTATCTCTTTTAACGAAAAAAGTAATTTCAAACTCGCTACTTTCAAATTTTGTTTTATCATCAAGCAAAAATGGAATTACACCTGTTTGATAATCAATACCACCATTTTCATCTTTGTCTTTAAACAGAAACTTCTGTAAAAAATAAACTGCCTTTAAAAAATTAGACTTACCTGATGCATTTGCACCGTATATGGCAGCAAAACGTAATAGTCTAACACCTGGGGCAACTTTTACAACCTGAGTATCTGCTCTGAAATTATCTTCGCTGGCCTCAAAACTAAAAACCGTTTTTTCCTTGAACGAAAGGAAGTTCTTTATGCTTATTTTCTGAATCATAATTAAATAGTTCACTCTGCGTTAGTGGCTTGTGACACATTCCTTTCTATAAGGAAGGAAGCCGCATTAAACCAGCGGCTATATTTCAAGCCGCGAAATAATTTATCTGTTCAAAGAACAGTTCATATTAATTTTCGATTCACTGATACTCAGTAGATTCATAATCATCAAGCAAC
>JAGCDD010000060.1 GCA_017651345.1 Bacteroidales bacterium
CCAAGGTCGCCGGTGTGTCCCCAACCCTCTTTGTCGATAAACTGTGCAGTGGCTTCGGGATTTTTGTAATAACCCACCATCATATTTTCGCCACGTGCAAGTATTTCGCCAACAACGTTTTGCGGGTCTGACGAATCTATCTTGATTTCCATACGGTCGATGGTACGTCCGCAAGATGTTTCGGCAAATTTGTCCCAAGGAGAGTATGCCAAGAGAGGTCCGTACTCTGTCATACCATAGCCCACGGTGTATTCAAACTTAATCTTACGCAAGAATCTCTCGATTTCGCAGTTGATCGGAGCACCTCCCACAATCAATTGACGGAAGTTGCCGCCAAGAGCAAAACGCAATTGGTCGTGTATTTTTTTATAAATTTTTTCACTAATTACCGGTACTTTGAGCATAAAGTTTACAGTAGGACGCTCGATTTCGGGGAAGATTTTTTTCTTGATAATCTTTTCCACCACCAACGGCACAGTGATAATAAGCGAAGGTTTGATTTGCTGCATAGCGTCGATAAGTATCTTTGGCGACGGCACTTTGGTAAGGAAGAATATGTGAACACCCGAAATAAAATGGTGAATAAACTCAAACGAAAGTCCGTACATGTGAGCCATAGGCAGCATTGCAATCATAGTTTCGCCAGCCTGAGTGTGAAGGTTGTCGATGGTAAACTGAATGTTTGACATAAGGCTGCGGTATGGCAGCATAACGCCTTTGGATGCGCTTGTAGTGCCTGAGGTATAGTTGATTATGCCCACTTCCTCGGGATTTTCGTCAAAAAACGATATGTGGTCGGGGGTGAAACGCTCGGGATAACGCTCACCGAATATCTTGTTGAGGTTTTGGCGGGTTTCGGTGAGAATCTCGCTACGTGACACTCTGAGGCTGTAATCTTCGATACGGATAACGCCAATGAGCGCAGGCATTGAAGCCTCGTCGAGACCAGTCCACACTTCGTCGCCGCAGAAAAGCAGTTTTGCCTCGCTGTGGTTTACAATATTATGAACATTGTCGGGTTTGAACTCGTGAAGAATCGGAACAGGCACAGCTCCGTAAGTGAGTGCGGCGAGGAATGCAACTCCCCACGCGGCAGAGTTTTTGCCGCAAAATGCCACTTTGTCGCCTTTTTGGATTCCTGTTTTTTCAAACACGATATGAATTTTTACAATTTTTCGGGCAACGTCCTTATAGGTAAATGTAGCACCGCCATAGTTGGTAAGCGACGGCATATCCCAATACTTGCGCAATGCGCGTTCTATAACTTTAATAATGCTTTTTTCCATATTAAACAAATTTTAATCCACCCAAGTAGGCACATCGATATCGCTTGTGATGATATGCGCCCATCGGCAGATGGTTTCGTAATTATTGTCGTGTATTATGTGATAGTTAACTGCGTTGATGTCGCTATGGTCTTCGTAGAGAGTGCGTCCCGAACGGATAAGCTGTTCTGAACGGTCGCCGTCGGCAGATTCGTTCACTTGGCTGAATATATCCTCGGTGATTTCGTAAAGGTAATACGAACCCACACAACCGTTGTTAAAATAACATTCGGCGGTGTATCTGCCCGTTTCGGTGTCGTGGCATACTGTCCACCACGATGCTCCCGGAAGTGTTCCTTTACCTTTTTTCAATACGAATGGTTCCATAAAAAATATTCAAAAACTATTCTACTCTGTCTTTTTTGCCGTATTTGATTATAATAGCACGGCTTGGCTGACTCTCCACGTGGTAGCGGTTATAAGCCGTTATCTTATACGTATAAACTTTTTTCTTGAACGAGAATTTGCTGCTTTTAAATAGCGAAAGGTCGTTTTGCGAAATATGTTTCAAGAAATTGCTCTTCGATGGCACAAAATTAGGATTGTTGCCCTTTACCCTATACACTGAATAAAATACGGCGGTGTCGGCGGGAGGTAGGTGTTTGCCGTTGTCTTTTTGCCAATATACGTGATATTGGTTGCGCATCTTAACCATCGAAACCTTTGGACTTTCGGGGAAAATGCTCAACCACGGCATCTGAGGCATCATCACGTTTTTGGTAAAGCAGTTTTGCCTAACTGCCGACACCATATTGAGCGGATTTTTTGCCACAGTGGTAGAGCGGTAGACTATAACTCCCTGAACATTAGGATATTTTCGGGTAATGCGTATCTGATTTGGAATTTCTTGCGGGTCGCCCCAACCATTGGCGGGATTCTCCTGATTATATGCGCCAATGCCGATGTAAATGTTGCGTCCGTAGGCGTGATCATTCCACCACTTAACTACAGTTTCAAAATCATTGTAAACGTGACCAATGTTCCAATATATCTGCGGTGCGCAGTAGTCTACCCAGCCGTTTTTGAGCCATGTAAGGGCGTCGGCATAAAGGTAGTCGTAACCCGAAAGACTGTTTGTGGGACTTCCATCGGGGTCTTCTCTCTTATTGCGCCACACACCAGCAGGACCCACGCCAAATTTTACCCACGGTTTCTCGTTTTTGATGGCTATGTAGCACTCTTTGATAAACTCGTTGATATTGTTTCTGCGCCAATCGGCTATGTTGCTGAATCCTTTGCCGTATTTTTTGAAAGTGGCTTCGTCGGGCAAGGGAACAATCTTTTTGTTGTCGCCAGTTACGGGATAGGGATAAAAATAGTCGTCGAAATGCACACCGTCGATGTCGTAACGCTTTACCACGTCTACAATAATGCGTATCAGATAGTTGCGCACCTCAGGAATACCCGGGTCGAAATATTTGTTAGCACCGTAAGTAAAAAACCATTCGGGCTTGGTGTTAGAAATATGTTCTTTGCAAACGTCGGCATATTGAATAGTGGCAACGGCTCTAAAAGGGTTAAACCAAGCGTGATATTCCATACCAATGGCGTGAGTCTCCTTTACCATAAAATCCAAAGGATCAAAATAAGGCACGGGAGCGCGACCTTGTTTGCCCGTAAGCCATTCGCTCCAAGGTTCGTATTCTGATGCAAAAAAAGCATCGGCAGCAGGACGCACTTGAAAAATCACTGCATTGTAACCTGCGTTTCGCCAAGTGGTAAGCAAATCTAAATAATTCTGTTTGAGCACTTTGCTGTCGGTGGTTGCTACTGTTGGATAGTCGATACGCTTGGATGTAGCCACCCACACACCGCGAAACTCTCGGGTGGTGTCGGGAAAATTTTGCGCCGCAGCCTCAAACGCTATCGCTAATAGTATAATTGCCAATAGATGTTTCATTTCAAAAAATAAATTTTACAAAGGAAATAAATCATTTAATATCCACACCGCAAAATTCACAAAAAAAAGCGGACGACGTACATTAAAACCGCCGAACCGCTTTTCTCAATATCTGAATCATACCAGATATTTCTCCCATATAAACCTAATGCTACAAACTTAATAAAAACCTAATGTTATAACCTTAATACACCTATATATACGACAAAAAAAACAAAAGGTTGACCATATAACACAAAAAAAACGGCAGAAAAAAAATCTCTGCCGTTTCTTTGTATTGATAGCCTCAAATATTACTTACGCTCTGATTTCAAAGTAGAATAGTTGAGTTTGAGAGCTTGCACCTTGCGGAGTTCTTGCTTAACGTCGGTAACGATACCCATTTTAGCATCCGAGTCCACTTTAAGAGAGTATGTCATAAAAGGCACCTCAGCTTCGTCGTGGCTCTGACGTTCAGACTCAATATAGTCAGGAATATCGTAAAGCTCAGAAATTTTGTCGTTGAGCTGTACACGGGGCTCAGTACCGAATTTCGACTGATAAACCGTAAGGGGAGCACCAACGTAAATATAGCTTACAAGTGATTTCTTTTCAATCTTCTTAACCTCAGTAGCGGTAGGAAGTTTGATTTTCACCTTGTAGTCAGTTTCTTTCATCGAAGTTACCGACATAAAGAAGAACAGAAGTATAAACACGATGTCGGGGAGCGAAGCGGTAGAAAGTGCGCTTACCTTGCGTCCACCTTTTTTTCTAAATTTTGCCATTGTTAAGTCCTCCTTATTAACTATTTAATACTACGCGGTTCTGCCTCGGAAATAGAAAGCGGGAAAACCGTCTTTACTAATTTTTGGTCGTCGGCATTAAGTTCGTCGTAAATTTTACCGAAATATTCTTTAGCAAAATTGTCGCGGCATATATTGAAAGCGGCAACAATAGAGTTTTGCACTTGAATATAAGTTTCATACTTGGTACCGCGGTCGTTTTGCAACGAAACCACGCCACGCGTAATGTTCGGGTCGCCACAACGGTCTACAAGGGCTTTGAAAGTAGCAGCTTCTTCGGTTTTGCCGGCAGCTACTGCATCATCGTATTTCTTAGAAGCTTTTACCTGCTCTGCGAGGTTTTCGGAGTTGGCAGGGTTGGTAAGAAATCTGATGGTTCTGTCGGTAAGTTCGTTGAAATCTGCCGGTTCACCCTCGATAGCCAATCGGTTGTCCTTGTTGATAAGCACAATAAAGATATTGCGCTCGTTGATTTTCTCGTGATCCTGTTCTGTACCATCGCTTGGCGGCGGCAACTGACGGAACAAACCTTGGTCAACGTTCATAGACGTGGTTACAAGGAAGAAAATCAACAGAAGGAAAGCGATGTCGGCCTGCGAACTTGCGTTAATTTCACCTACTTGTCTCATCTGTATTTTTTTAAGAGGCAGTTCCACGAGGGAACTGCCGAAAATTCAACATTTAATTATTTTAACTTTTGGTAAATACCAAGTCCCAAGATTGATGCAACAGCAACACCAAGGATAATGTACAAAGAGTACAAACCGGTGTCAGACCATTTCAACTCGCCGGGAGTTGTTTGTACCAATGTAGGCATAATAGAATCCAAAGCGTCGCTCGACATTGCGTAAGCAATCAAAGCTACTACAAGTAATCCTGCTACCATGATACCGGTGCTGATACTTGATTTGGGGTCGATGATAATTCCGTAAATGAACGCCAAGATAGCGAGTGCGGCTGCTACAAAGAACAGTCCGTATGTCCAACCGAGGAGAAGACCGGTGGTACCGTGCTCCATCTGATCGGCCTCTTCTCCCAACGGTACTACTTGCAAGTAGAACATCAAGGCTAATGCACCTGACACTACAAAGAGTACGATAAGGAGATATTTAGAGATTTTTTGTATGAATGATGTCTCCATATCTATTAGTTATTTTTTTCCTGATATTTAACAAGAATGTCTATGAACGAGATAGAAGCGTCTTCCATATCGTTGGTGATAGACTCGATTTTAGAAAGAATATAGTTACAGAATACCTGCAAGATGATAGCGGCGATAAGACCGGTTACGGTGGTGATCAACGCAACCTTGATACCGGCAGCAACCAACGAAGCCGAAACGTCGCCAGCTTGCTCGATAGAGTCGAACGCCTGAATCATACCGATTACAGTACCCATGAATCCCAACATAGGAGAAAGTGCGATGAAAAGGTTGATCCAGGTTACACCGCTTTCCATCTGTCCCATTTGTACGCTTCCGTAAGAAACAACTGACTTTTCGATAAGGTCGATGTTGTTTTCTTTCTTGTCGTCGTAACGGTCGAGACCTTGATAGAATATGCTTGCAACAGGTCCACGTGTGTTTTTACATACTTCTTTTGCTGCTTCAATACCACCTTCATTGAGGGCGTCTTCTACTTTCTGAAGAAGTTTCTTGTTGTTGGTAGACGAAAGACCTAAGTAAATAATTCTTTCGATTGCAATTGCAAGACCAAGAATCAAACAGATAAGAACCGATGCCATAAATCCAGCACCACCTTCAATAAATTTGGTCTTGATAGCTTTGTGAATCGGAACTTCCTCGGGTTGAGCCTGAGAACCTGATTGAACGTTTTCTGTGGCAGGTGCTTGTGATGTAGCTTCTTCCTGCGCAAACAAATCTGCACTTCCGAAAAAGAGCATTCCTGATATTGCCAATAATGAAAATAGCTTTTTCATGTTGTGTTTTTAGTTTTTAATTATACGATAATTGTTACTTTAATTTAATTTATTGCGGAGAGAGGGGGATTCGAACCCCCGATACACTTTTGGCGTATACACGCTTTCCAGGCGTGTTCCTTCAACCACTCGGACATCTCTCCGTGATGCCTTTTTCTTATTTTTTCGGCAACGAAATTACAAAAAGAAAATGTACTTAAAAAAAAATTAACAAAAAAAATACAACTTTTTTTGCATTTTATTCCGTAATCGTGCAAAAAATAAGCATAATATACTAATACAGAGCTATATACAAATACAGCTCTGTATCATTATTTTTTATGCGCCAAAGTGTGAAGATTTCACATTGCGGTCAATTTTGCGCATCAAGCCTTGCAAAACACTGCCCGGTCCACATTCAATTACCTCGTCTACGCCGGCTGCAGCCATATTTTGAATGGTTTTGGTCCAACGTACAGGCGATGTTAACTGTTTGATAAGATTTTGTTTGATTTCGTCGGGATTGGTATGCGGCATTGCGTCAACGTTTTGATAAACAGGACATTTAGGTGCTGCAAAGGTGGTGGTATCAATTGCCTGTTGCAATTCGGTTTGTGCTGGCAACATCAAGGGAGAGTGGAATGCTCCGCTTACTGCAAGTTTTACAACGCGCTTTGCTCCAGCTTCTTCTAATTTTTTTGAAGCTTTGTCTACACCTTCTTCACTACCCGAAATCACAATCTGACCAATGCAGTTGTAATTGGCGGCTACCACAGCTGAACCTTCGGCGGTGGTTTCTGCGCAGATTTTTTCGATCACTTCGTCGTCTAAGCCGAGCACTGCTGCCATTGTGCCTTTGGATGTTTCGCAGCATTTCTGCATTGCGGCGGCGCGTTTTGATACGAGCGACAGTCCATCGGCAAATGTTAAC
>JAGCDD010000061.1 GCA_017651345.1 Bacteroidales bacterium
AAACCCTTCCTCCTGCCGCAAGAAAATCCTCTGGAATATTACTCAAATACGACCTATTCGTTCAACGTGCCTGATTTCACGACGAAGAAGGTTGATATTGATTATCACACAGTTGGCAAGGGATTGATGGCAGAGGAAAGGGTGGTGACAAAGGCGAGGAAGTGAAATGGTACATTATCGCCATTGTACCTCGCCATCCTTTATTTCAAAAATTCGTTCCTCTGTTCCCTTGCTTAAATCCCTCAGCCAAAACAATGCGCCTTCGGGGAGGTTTTCAAAAAGGATTTCATCATCCTTTTCTGCGGTGATTTTGCCAAGCGATAGCCAAAAGCCATTGTTAGCATACAGCAATTCATAAATCTCGCCTTTTCGTATTCCATTGTCGTCGTTGCGGATTTTGTAACGTATTTTTGAAACAGCCTGAGGTGCAGAAAGTTCTATCGCACCCCAAGACAAAGAATCTGACGTGTGGAAAAATGTCAGCACATCACCGTCAAAAAGTTTTTCCGCAGTGAAATCTGGAAACCAAAGGCTCGGTTTGTATCGACCAAAAACACGTTTGTGCTCCATTATTTTGTTGTCCGTGCCATAAAATTCTACCTCAGCCATATTGCCATAGGTTTTGTTGGAAGAGAGATAACGCAAATATTTGAACTTTTGAGTGTTGATGATTTCTGCCTGCTGAAATTTCAAGTCAGGAGTTTCCGTTATTGTAAACAAAGTAACGGAATCCTTGAAATCCTCACGGTTTGCCCCTTGAAACTTGCCGCCAGGAATCTGTTTTTCTACTTCCTCCCAACGGTTGGATTCAGGAGATTTTCGAGTAAGTATTTGATTGAAAGTTTTTTGTGCAGGGATGTAGTATGATGTAGTGCCATCAGCATTTAGCAAGAACGGATTTCCATAGCATAGAAGTTTGCCTTCATCGAAAGTTGCAAGTTGATACACGACGCCAGTTCCAAGGTCTGCAAAAGTTGCAATCTTGTTCTTGATTTCGGCACAAGATACCGGACACCAGCCTTTTGTGTCGAACACGCAAAGGTACGCCAATTTCCCTCGCGAATTGATTTCAACAGACAAATCTTTGGTATTGCACAAAATGTCTGCCGTGATGTCTTTCAAAAACATATTCCTAAACAAAGACGGCTTGTCTTCACGAGGAAATATAACGTCTTGTTTGGAAAAACACAACATATAAATTTTGGGTATATTGTCGTGAAAACCGTCCAAATGTCTGCCAAAAGAATCTTCTCCACCCAGAAAATCCACAAAACCATTTTCTGTTTTTAAAATATTGAAAATGTGAGAATTGCCCTTCGTCCCCCAATGAGGAATCAATGCCACTCCGACTGGAATTCCGCACGAACGCATTACTTTGGCTGTTCGCAGTGCAAAGTCTCCACAATCAGTAAAATCCATACCTTTGGCGACAATCGCTGCATTAAGTATTTTTGCCGCGCTCTCTGCCGTTGTGATAGTGTCGGTCAAAAAAGATTCGTATTCTGCCGCATATTTTCCTCGCCAATAATCCGGCTTTTCTTCAAGGAATTTGTAAGGTAATAAAAATTCCTTGAAATCTTCAAAAACCAGATTCTTGTTCCACGTCTTTTGATACGCCAAGAACGCTGAATCAATATTTTGCGTCAAGAATTGTTCTGTCAAGTAATTGACATCACAAATCATCACGCCATTCACATTATCAGCGAATTGCTTGTACTGTGCATTTGCCACCAGAAAGTTTGCCGCAGCAAATTTCAGAGAGTCAACGTCTTTGTAACGGACGATTGCATTAAAGACTTCCTGGAAGTTTTTGCCCGCCATCTGCAAGGCGTTTTCCGTCTCGGGCGGCAGTTTGGTAAATCCGCTGCACGAAACAATGAAAACTAATAATATGAGAAACAATTTTTTCATTTTATCTGTATGTACTCTTAAACATTGATATTACTGTAAATTTGTCATCGGTGATGCCTACACGATGGTTTTCTCCTTGATACGCTCCGCCTAAAAGATAAACATACTTTGCCGTATCGCCCAAAAGCAGCCACGGTGTAGAAAGCGACGGCATTTTTTCGACTGCACTTTTCAACAATGTTTCCGCCATTTCTTTATGTCCAAAATGATTGAGTACAAAGCCTACCCGCGCCTCGTCTTGTGGCGACAAGTTGCTTGTTTCAGTTTCCAAAAGGCTGTTTTTTAGAAGTAAGAAGAATCCGAAATCTTTGTCAGCCAACGCCTTAAATTCGTTGCTGAGGAGTATCTTGGGGGCAAGCAAGACCGATTTGTTTAGATGTGCTATGGCATTTGCAGTGTCACCGCTGTCTTGATAACTCCTGCCCAGATAGTAGTTGATTTCTGAATTGCAGGGATATTTTTCGCAAAGAGGTTTTAATATTTTTTCGGCTTCTGCGGCGTTTTTTTTCAGCAGACAAATATCGGCATCCACAAGACTGTGCATCGGCTGAAATTCATTACTATTGATAAGAGATATGTTGAATTTGTTGATTGCAACATTCAATATTACAGCTACATACATTGCGTATGTGCAGTATCTCATAAAAGGAATATCGTAGATGGAAACTTCGAGCTGGTAACAACTCTTGTGTATCACGCCAAACAAAATGTAGCACAAAAAAACCGTAAAGTGATTTTCAGGGAAAGACGACTGCGACATTTCTTTGATCATTATCACAGCCAACACTGCAATAGATATTTTGATATTTTGTTTGTCCCAATATTTTATCGCTACAAGTACCACTGCTACCAGCAAAAGCAGCAATACTGCAATGCCCAAAACTCCTTGTTCCACAGCGGTTTTAATAACAAGATTAGGTGCAACACTCGAAAAATTTTTGCGTGAATCAAGGTCGTGGCTTTTGCCCGTTACCATACAATACGAATCTATTCCGTGTCCAAAAACTGGCTTTTCTTTGATGACTTCAATGTCGTCATGCGCAGAATTTATCCGCCATTCTGTGCTTTGCTTTTGGATAGTTTGGGTATTGAAACTCAACGTCTTAAACAATTCGCTATGACAGAATACGAGTGTTATCATCATTGCTGCTAAAAAAGCAATAAGGAAATTTTTTCTGGTTTGTGTTGTTGTCAAAAAAACAACACTCAAAAACGCCAATGCAATGTATGCACCGCGCGAAAAGGTCAATAAGACTGCAAGTATTGCAAGAAACAAAAACAGTGGTTGAAATTTCCTATGCCAAAGCAACAACGCAAGGACTGCAAGTGCACTCTCCGCCCACATATTGCACGTAAAGCCCATTGGATGATAAAGATAACGAAAGTCATAACAATCAGCAAATCCAGCCTTTAAGGTATTGTGCCTAAATACAAAAAATGAAATCACAGCCAAAAGCAACGCTACGGCAGCCACTGCGAAAAATACCGTCAAAAATCTATCTGCATATCCAACTTCTCTCTGCCGCAACATAGAATACGCACCCAGACATACGGCGAAGAACACGCCTTCCGACACGCTTGCCGCCGTAATTCCGTTACTGAAACACGCGGCAAAATTTACGACAGTAAAAAACGTAACAGCCCAGTCGAGCAGTACAAAATTCTTCATACACTGGGGCTGGATTGCAAATATAAATGCTCCGAACAGCAGTGTCAATATGCCGTAAGGGTCTGATATGTCAAGTAAATACTTCACGACAAACACCACAATGCAGAGCGGCACCAGTATTTTTTCATATTTAACTAATAGTTTTCGCATTTTTGCTTGTTCTTAGTCCTTTTATCATATTCCAAATCATATACACCACAAGGGCGAAAAACAAAAATTGCGCTCCTATGTTCCTTACAAGCGAAAACGGTATCGACACCCTGCTCGCCATAAACATTGCCAACTGTGACATTTGACCGGGCAGTTCGGTAAAAAAACCGTAAAGGAATTTTGGGATTATGTACAGGAAATAATATCCCATAAAAACATTTACGACAATTGAATACACTACGAACCCAATTTTTGCAACAGGTCTTAGTCCGAAAAGATATGGTTTTTTATCAAACTTCATTCCACGTGTTTTACCCCAAATGTATGCCAAGACTTCGCCGCTTCGTTTGCGAAGATTTGCTACGCCGAGGATGTCGGTCATCAGCCAATAGCCGTCAAACTTGAAGAAAGGATTCAACGTCATTATGAATCCAAGATTTACGGTAAGCACCATATATCGTAAAACGTCGTTGCTCGTAAAAATCACTGCCAAAAGCATCGGTATCAACAGCAAAAACTGGAAATATACACCTGCGATGTTAACAATGCAACGTTGCAATCGATTCAGCGACCAAACCTTTGTAACATCGGTGTAGAGCACTGGAAAATTCAAGTACAGACCGAACCCGATTGCGCCGTGCCTAATGCCAAAATGTTTGCAAGCCGCAGCGTGTCCCAACTCGTGGAAAAACGACGAAAACACAGTGAACGCCAACAAGAATGTCACAGTGTAAAGTCCGGCAGCATTGTTGAACACCAACAAGTCTTCCTCAGAGACAAAATAGTATATATCGAGCATCAGCCCGATGGCAAACACTGCCGACATTACCGCCTTTGAGAACAGGAAACTAAGCCTTTGGGATAAAAGGTCTATTTTTTCCGCGCTCAAAAGTTGCTTCTCGTAGATGAAGACGCGCTTTTTCTCTTTTGTTTCAAAAAGGTGATAGACGGTGTTTTTCACCACGTTGCGGATTTGCTCTGTGGTATATTTTCCGCCAGATTGGCTGACGTATTTCTGAATTCCCGATTCTTCGTCAGGAGCATTTTGCAGGATTTCCACGAGGTGGGCAAGATGCTCGCCAGCCTCGTAAAAATTGTCCCCACAGGTCAGCAAATACCGTTGCTCTTTAAGCGAGGAGTTGAACGGTGCTATTTGTATCTGCTTGAAGTCCATAGTGTTAATTTAATTTTACATCCTATTTTTTTCGTCGTTACCTGCGCCTTGGCCTTTGTACTTGCTCTGCGCAGGGTTAAAACGATATTTCAACGTTATTAAAAAACTGCGGGTGTCGTATTCGCCATATTCAGTCAAATAACCCGACTGTGAATATAGTTTTGAATTGTTTTTCTGACTGAAAAATATGTCGTTAATACCGGCTTCGAGAGTAAGTGCATCGTTGAAGAACGATTTGTTGACATAGAAATCAACACCAATGTAGCCTTTGGTCTTTTCGCCATATTCCCAATTGCCACTGCTTTGGCAAGCAATATTCAATTCTATGTTCCAATTGTTTTTGAGGCGAAAGTCGTTTCGCATAAACACAGCCAAAAAAGGTTTTTCGAGGTCAATGGTAGTGTTTTGCGATTCGATGTCGAGCCATTGTTTCATCATCTGAAATCCAATCATCGGACTGTAAAACTTGAATGATGGTTGCGCTGCAATCTGAAACCCCATCTGTGGCAGTTTGTCGAGATTGATTTGGCTTAAAATTTCGGATTCAGGATTTTCGGGGTTTACGATGCGGTACTGAACTATGGCATCTTTGGTCTGACGGAAAGACACTTGCGCCATCACAAATGCAAACATCGCTGAAAGTTCTGTCTCGCGACTGATTGAAGGTTTGAGAAGTGGATTGCCTGTTTGTGTGAGGTAGCGGCTCACATAATATGATGAATTGCTGAGTTCGCCGTAACTTGGACGTCTAATTTTCTCTGTGTAAGCGAGTTGCAACTGCAATGGGCCTACCATTCCGGCAATTGACGCAGAGGGAAACAATTCGTCATATACCTTTGAATTGTCTTCGTCCAAAACACCGTCAGTATAATAGTCGTAATTGATATGTTCGTATCTCAAACCGGCTTTTACCTGATATTTTTCTTTGATAACATATTGATATTCAACGAATCCTGCTACATTTTGCTGAATGGCTTTGTTGATTGCAGTAGGCACATATTGTACGCTGCGGCTTATGTAGTCGTTTTTGCGGTTGGTGAACGACGTTTCCGCGCCAAAATCAATTTGTCCGCCGAACAGTTGATGACCCAAGACGAGTTTTTGGGCTGCTAATTTGCCATATACGTCGCTTTCGGTGATGATGTCGCGATTGTCAAAATTGTTGCTGAGGTCGCGGCTTGTGCTTTCGCTTTTATGGTTGTTGAGCACAAGGTCAGAATTGAAATCCACCGAAAAACCGCCAATCCTGCCGTTGTAATACACGTTGAGCGTATTGTCGTTGAATTTCAGCAACTTGTCGTGTGTTGTAAGCGAATTATTGTCAAACAATTCGCCACTGCGCATCACTTTAAGAATGTTGGCGTCGTTGGAATTTTCTTTGCTACGGAATGCGAAAGTGTATTTAGCACCGATATGGTTTTGGTCGTTGATTTGGTAATTGATGCCGCCGCCCAATGGATTGTAATCGGCTGAATAATTGTGATTTAGCGTATTGAAAGTCTCCCATTTGTAGTTGGAATTGTTGAGCCCCTCCACTTCCGAGTAACATTCCTGATTCCATAGGCTGTATCGTCCGAAGGCAAACACATCAAGCCCGCCCTTGCGGTAATTGACGTTGAGATCTTCGTCGAGGTTAACAACTTTGCTTTGTGTGAACGCCGATTTGACATTGAAGCCAAAACCCTCGCCGACGGGTTTCACAGTCGTAATCCTTACCACTGCCGAAACATTGGCGGCGTATCGTGTGCCCGGTGAGGTGATTACTTCAACATTTTTGATGTTTTCTGGCGATATGTTTTCCAATTCGCTGTTGTCGCGCACTTTCACATTGTTGATGTAGATTTCTGGTGCGCCCTTGCCAAATACTTCTATTCCGCTGCCGTCGTTGGTGGTTCTCAGACCGGGAATTTTGCCGAGCATCCGCGTTGTGCTGCCCGTTTTGGCAAGAAGGCTGCCTTGAACGGTCGTTACCATTGCGCCGTCTTTGAGTTGTGTCTTGGGGACGGTGGCGGTAATGGTTACTTCGTCGAGTTCGAGTGCGGAAGATGTCAGTACGATTCTCTGAAAATCAGCCACTTCCGAGAGTTTCTTGTAAAATGTCTCGTAGCCGATATACGAGATGTTTACAAACTCGGCGTTCTGCGATTTTGCGATAGAAAATCTGCCGTCAATGTCTGAAATGGTGCCGTACAAAAATGATGAATCGGCAGCAAGGATTACTACGTTGGCAAACTCAACGGGCGTGTTTTGTTCGTTGAAGATTCTGCCCGAAATTGTGGTCTGAGCAAA
>JAGCDD010000062.1 GCA_017651345.1 Bacteroidales bacterium
AAAGCAACAGAACACGGATTTCGTTTGCCGTGGAATTGTCTTTGGGCGTCAGGAATTTTTTTGCGAGAAGTGTCGTTTCGCTGTCGTCATTGCTGTCTATCAAAAACTTAAACCTTTGAAACTCGTCCATAATCACGAGGTCAGGATTGAGGTTTTCGATGCTGATTTCGGCAAACTTGCGACGAACATAGCCGATGAATTTCCCGTTGGATTTGAATCCATAACCAGTTAGAAGATAATCCTTTACATTTTTCATAAACTCAGTGTCGCCAAGGAGTTTTGTATGAATTGGTGATTTCCACGGGAAATACCATCTGATTTCGTTGTCCCATTTGTTAGACTCGGAAGACCACGAATTTTTCCTGCCGCTATCCATTATATCATTGAGGGCGTTTTTCAACTTAATACGCTCATTGTAGTTGGAGTATTGATTTTCAAAAATATGATTGAGCACAGCGGTAATCATTGCACGTTCTTTTACAGTGCCTTGACCACCGCGCTGATTGAACGAGGTTTCGGGCGTAAGAGTAAGCAATTGACCATATTGACCGCGGTTTTTCTTTTCCCTTTCGCTTTGCTCTATTGCATAAAACTGCATTGAGAGCCTCCAATCGCTGTAATCGTCAATGCTTTCTTTGAAAATATTGAGTTTGTCAAGATTTTGACGCGCTATGTTTTGGTTGGAACATACATAAACCACTTTAAACAAGTCGTCGCCTTCTTCATGACGCAAAAGCGCAGTTTTGGCAATTACACCTTTGGCTATCAACGTCTTGCCCAATCCAACCTCGTCGGCAACAAGCACACGGTTTTGTTGATGACGGAAAAGATAATCCACACGCTCTACTGTTGCACGCTGAAAATCTTTTAATTGCGTCATCACCTGACATTCTTTTTCTTGCAATTCTTCCAATATTGTCATAGTTTCAGCGCAGATTTAAAAGTTTGATACATTTTTTTAAACTCCGGCGTTACAATCTTCTCATCATCAACCATTTGTATCACCGATTCGATTTCCTTGATGCGGTCGGGATTGGAGACGGAAGTTTTTAACATTCGTTCATAAACGGGAATGAGTTCATCACCGTCGTTGTTGTTTTTGTTAACGGACGCTTCGTTGATTTCACCGTCAATGAGTTCCGCAACGTCTTCCGCAAATGAACCGAGAGTATCGTCGCCAAGTATGAAGGCAATATATTCGGATAATTTCTTTTTATTTGAAATTATGGATGTTACGATGTTTTTCTCTCGTTCTTCGGGCATACCTACAGTTGGTATTTTTATTGTGCGTTCGATGATATTTTCACCGTCGGAAACAATCAAAGTATAAAACTCAGACAACTGACTTATTGTCAGGTTGTTGAAAAATATTTTATGTGCAATTGGTTTAACAATTCCTTTTGCAAAGAACGGACTTATCGTGAGTTGCATACCCATATCTTCGCAATTGGCGATTGTAATTTCAACGTCGTAATATCCATTTTCATTGTCGGTTACAACGGCGCACATTTCCAAACGACTGAGTTTTTTTGCAACATTTTCCATGTCGGCTTTTTTATCATTTGGAGCATCATAATTTTGGTTGTCAAAATAGATTTCCTTGAAATTTCCATTGGAGTCCCAAAGCCGAAGTTCATCGCTAAATTGCTGTGTAGTGTAATCATTTGCAACCAATTTTACCATCAATTCCACATTGCGGTTGACAGCACTTTCAGACGCATTCATCGAGCCAAGGTAGATGCAATTAACATCGCTCGAATAATGCGCAATGTAAATCTTAGCGTGAATATCCTCCTGTTTGCCGTCGCACTCCGAATTGTTTAATTCATAGTCGATTATCTCATCTTTAAGACAAAAAACGCTGAAATATCGCGGCAATTTTTTGATTTTGTACAATTCTGATTCACGAGTGATTAGTTTTTGACCATAATAATTGTTTAATCGACACATCAATCTATCAATCAACGACTTAGAGATAAATGGTGACATCACGCAAATAGAAGATGCTGTTTTTGTGAACAATTCACTGTTGTTTATATCCATTACGCCAACACCAATCGGCAAAATCTCAAAATATGAGAATTTGGAATCATCAATTTCAAATTTTACACGTTTTAGGTCTGAAATAAGTTCGTCCAAAAACGAGGAAGTCAGGCTGGATTGTTGTTTGAGAAACTCAACGAAACCTATCAGCCGCTGCGTTTGCGGATTGGTTTGTGAGGCAGGGTTTTCGCTCCCATCCAAACAGACAGTAACATCCCAACTACGGTCGAAAGTGAGATTTCGGCTCATTACCAACAATCTGTATTTGTGAATTTTAGGGTTGGAAATATCACCGTATTGCAAAATCCAACATTTCGGGTGGAAAGACGGATGACTTTGGCTTTCTGACTTTGATTTTAGGCTGACAGGTACAATTGTTTTTTCCAACAGACCAAGAAACCGGTTGCGTTTCTTCTCGTTGACGGCGTATATTTGCGACGCATCGCAGAATACAAACATCTTGTCGGTTACCTTTTGCAACGCCGACAAAAGGTTGATTGGATTTTTTGCAAGTTCGCTGTCGGTAGCCTCTCCAAGCGCGAGCGACATTGTTGATGCTACAAGCGTTTGGAGGTCAAGAGAATATGTGGTGCAGACCGCTTTTTGCAGCATAAAACCGCTGTCAGGGCTTAGTAAACCACCATAATTCAAACGATTATGCTTTGGGTCTAATGTTGTTGTTTTCATATCGTTTTTCTGCATCTAAAATATCGTTGACAATTGTTCTTGCGGTTTTTAGGCGGTAGTCGAGCCAATAGTCGGCAACTAAATCGTGAGAGTTATAGTCGTTGGCTTTCAATAGTTTGGAACGTTGACCTTTGAGACTAATTTCACGTTGCTTTACCCATTGGTCGAGTTCTGCAATGCGATTTTCAAGCAACAAATCCTGCGATTTTTCCAAGAAAATACGTGTGCCGGTATCGTAAACACCTACCGACTGCATCATATTTTTGATGTTGAGGTTTTTGATAAAATCAGTTTCATTTTTCAATCGATTCCAACGGTCGATAACGTCCTGATTGTGTCCACGGGTGAGGGCATAATTGTAGCGCAATTTTATCAAATATACAAGCACATTAAATTTGTTGGCAAGTACAAGCAATTGTTGGTTTTGTTGCGATATGAAAGGATTTATTATTTGGGTAAATTCTTCAAAATACATATCGTTGGCTATTTGCAAACTATTGTCAACCATTGCTTTAAACAAAGTATCTTGATACTGCGAGGAAATTTGTTTGCGCAAAAATGCAGCCTCGTCGTATGTAAGGGCAATAGATAGGTCTTTTTTCCAATTTCTGCTGTAGCCACCTTCGGGAAGATTCCAAAACGGTTTCATTTTTCGGTGGAATGCATCGTTGTCATCTTGGTCGCCATCGTCCTCATCATTTTTTTTCTTGTTTTCGATAATATTTTCACGATTAGCGAGGGAAATTTTTATATAACTTTCCATAGTGGAAATTCTCTCGTTTGTAAAAATGCCTACCGACCGCAACGCATTCCAATATATCGACGACGGTTTTCGCGCCACCCATTCGCCACGTTCCAAACTTCTTGAACCTATGATGCCGTTGCGAGAGCCAGGGTTCTTTTTCAACATTCTTACGGCGCAATCACGTTCGATGTTGTCCTCCACTTCCATTATTACTTGACGGTAATTGGAAAGTTTGGTATTCGCCAACGCCTCTTTAAAAGCATACGGCACGATGAAATAGTATTTGGCTCTGGTCATAATAGTGGACGTTCCAGGGAAAAAAATATTTGAAAAAGCATCCCTAATTCTCCCAATACCTATCTCGTCCACTGCACCCGGCTCGTCCATCATCGTCAGGACACCGAGAGCCTGTTTGCGGTCTGTTTCCGAAAAATCTATCCAGCCAAGTTGCATAATAAGAATAGCATAAAACCGTTAATTATCCCCTTTTTAATTATCTATCACCCCAATATTTCCTCCACTTGCTCTTGCCCAATATTCAATATTTGAGCAATTTGTGCTGCCGAACTTGTGGCTGATAATGCTTTAATGGCGGCGGTGAGTTGTGCTTTTTGCTGCGAGAGTTGTGCCTCTTGTTGCGAGAGTTGTGCCTCTTGTTGCGAGAGTTGCGCCTCTTGTTGCGAGAGTTGTGCGCCCATTTCGTCGATGCGTCCTTGAAGTTCTTGGGCACGTCGTTCCATTTTCAGTTGGTTGTTCCATGCGTATTGCTCCAAATCAAGATCGCCGCGCAACTGCTTGTCGGCGGAGGCTTTTTGGAGGACGCGCATAATGGTGCGGTAGTCTTCCGAATCGTCGTAATATTCGTCCAACTCAATGACTTTGCTGTTAGGCTCGGTGTCGCTGAAAATCGTCAGCAACTTGTCGAGGTGCGTCTTGACGTTCTTCTTGGTGAGCGGCGCGATTACAAAGGTTACTGTATGCGTAAGACCATTGATATAATCGTTGTTGGTGGGGATTTTAATGATGTTGCCATCTTGATCCTTGAAGACGTTTTCGCCGAGCATCACCGAATGTTGCAAGCCGTCGCCGAGTTCGTGTCCCAAGATATAAATAGAATGGATTGGCAAAGGATGCTCCAAGATGGTCTCGGTTTTGGTTTTGGGATTCTTGACAGTCTCCTGATATTTTTTGGTCTCATCCATATAAATGGCGCCGAGGTATGCACGGAAACGCATTATCTCTCCCTCCTCCAACGCCTTTTGAACCTCGATATGCACAAGTTGATGCTTGCCGCTCTTGTCCAAGATAGTGGCGGAAAAATCCAATTTGAACACTTTCTTGCCGTCGGGCAGCAACGCCGAATATTCGTTGTTGTTCATCTGAATAGACACCACCTTGGTTTTCAAGATGTTACCTATCAATACTTTAGCAACCTTCTCGTCTTGCATCAAGTATTTGAACACGGTGTCATATATGGGGTTTACAACTTGTGCCATCGTCTGTAATGTTTTGATTGTTTTGGCAAAGATAACGGTTATTTGTTGAAAATCAAAAATTAATTTCTACTCCATCGCCCTTATCGCATCCCTTGCCGACATCAGCGCAAATCCGAGGTGATTTTCGCCCGGCCAACGCGAGGGAGTGTAGGCGTCGGGATGATTTTCGTCGATGCCGATGCCCCAAATCTTGTCGTATGGACTCGCCTCTACGAGGATTTTGTTGCCGGT
>JAGCDD010000063.1 GCA_017651345.1 Bacteroidales bacterium
AAATGCGGGGTTACTATTAATTATAAGGTGTTCTTAAAATCTTAGAACGAGAACTGAGCTCTTATTTGTACCGAATTGTAGCACTCGCTTACGTTGCCTTTGGTGTCGGTGTAAACGTAGTTGAGCTTCATATTGAAGTGTTTGCTGAAGAAATAGTTGATACCAACGGTAACATCTTCTTGACGGCCACCGTCGTTGAGGTCGAGATAATCGTAACGGGCAAGAACTTCAAGGTTGCGGGGCGAAGCGTTTTGGCAAAGACCGGTAGCCTTGTTGTAGTTTTGCTGTTCGCCGATAAGGAGGAACGAGCACTGAGCAAGTGCGCCGCCTACGTGGTAACGGTCGTCGGTGGCAGTAGGCTCGTAGCTTGCACCTTGATAGTGTGTTTCAAGCATAAATTTCTTGTGGATAAAAATCATCTCACCCTCGTAGCGAGAGTAATGTTTGCCTGTGTATACCAATTTTCCATCGGCATCAATGTCTGCTTTGCCAAAGGTGGGACCACTAAATGTGGTTTTGCCGTTGGTAGTGAATGTTTCGGGCACTACGCCGCTAAACGATGCTGTGTTTGGACTGTTGGTATACATCGAAGCTGCACCAAAATGGAGCACTGTGGTTTCGTTGATAATTGGGCGATAGATGGCTTTGGCTGAGAATATCACACCTTGGTCGAACTTAGAGTTGCCGTTGTCGATATTGCCGTCGGAATAGATACCGCCGTTGAAGTTAAATGGATCGGTGGTTAACAAGTATACAAGACCCATCTTACGCGAAGGACACATTGTATTGTCAACAGTAGCGTCGTCGATAAACTTGTAGGCAAGTCCCAACGGTTTCATACCGTAACCCATAAACACGTTACCAAACTGAATGTGGTGCTGCTTGTTGAAATTGTATTTTACAAAAACATCGCGAAACGAGATGGCTTTTTTATCAAAACAGATTTCAACTTTGTAGTCCCATTTGTCGAGGAATTTGCCCGAAACACCGAGACGGGTATCGTTTACTGCCACGCCGTTGTCGGGTTTAGACTCATCATCTTGTTTGTCGAGAAACGAGCCAAAGTCAAAATTGGTACGTCCGATGAGTTTGAGAGAGAAGTTGTCGTTTTCGGGAACAACCGTGATTTGAGCGTCGGCCTGCGAAGGCATCAAGGCGCACAATGCCACTGCTGATAAAGTGGCGCAAAGTTTTGTTTTTAAATTTTTCATATTTCTGTCAATATTAATGTTAATAATCGATTTTAACAAGGTCATTGCCCCCATTTTTTTACGGCTGCAAAAATACTGCAAAAAAATGTTAAAATAAAATGTATTTTTTCATTATTAAGTATTGACAGTATAAATCACTGATTATCAGCGTGCAAATAATTCATCAAACTCTTTCATATAGGCAAGTCCGTTGGGCACATAGTTTTTGTCGTAGGTGCGGTACTTGCCATCTTTGGGCACAGGGCGGCCGGTGTTGTGTATGTGAAATGCATCAGCATAACGCCCTTTGCGGATATAATCGCCGTAGGTATCGTTGATCCATTTTACACCGTAATAGAGCGAATTGTCGCCACGGAGGTCTTTGATGCTGATGCCCAGATGTATGCACTTGTAGCCCATAAGTTGAAAAGGTCCCCACGACGAAGCAAGGTTTTTGAGAGCATCGTCGGAGGCGTTTGAAATATCTTTGTAAGAGATACTTTCGAGGTCAGATTTTTTTTGAGCACGTACGTCTTTTAGTTTGTTGAAAACGTGTTTTTCAAACCTCGGCGGCACATCTTTTCTACCTGAACATTCCAACATTATCAGCGACATAAGGTACGACGGCGAAATATCAAACTCGCGGGCAAGGCGTTTTACCTCACGTCCATAGTTGTTGTAAGCGCCATTAACCCCAACGGCATCATCGCTTTTAGTGTTATTACCTCCGCTAAAAACCACAAACAAAACTACCACCACCAACGCGGCAACTACAAATTTAACAAAGGTGTTCTTGTTTTCAGGTTCAGTTTTCTTTGCTTTTCCTTTTTGTCCTTTTTTGGTTTTAGGTTTTAGTTTCTGTTTGTATTTTTTATAGTCCATTAGTAAAGAATATTTTACTTTCTTTAAATAATCAATCTTATCCTTTATATATTCGCGTAGCCTCGAGAACATAATTTTTTTTACAAAGTTAATATAAGTTTGCAATTATATAAAAAAATTCCGTAACTTTGAAAACTGATTTTTTTATAACATCATCATAAAAAAACCTGTTAAACTATTATTACAAAGAATATTACATTAAAAATATATAATGGAAAACAATACGGCAGTTGAAACCACCAAGATAAAACTGATATGCACGGGCGATGTACACGGAGCCATTTTTCCATACGATTTTATCGAAAACGAACCCCTAAACACATCATTAGCACAAATTTACACCTATATAAAAGAGCAACGCAGCGTAAAAAGCCAAGAAGTGGTGCTGGTAGATAATGGCGATTTTCTTCAAGGTCAGCCGGTGGTTTACTACTCCAACTACGAAAAACACGAAGGTCCGCACATTTGCGCCGACGTGATGAACTTTATGGGCTACGATGCCGCCTCGGTGGGCAATCACGATTTAGAAACCGGTCACGAGGTATACGACAATCTTGTGAAAGAGTTTAATTTTCCGTGGCTTGCTGCTAATGCCGTTAACAAAAAAACAGGGGAACCTTACTTTGCACCCTACGCGATTATCAACCGCAAAAATGTAAAAATAGCCATCATTGGTATGATTACACCCACAATTCCCGTTTGGCTACCCGAAAAAATTTGGGAAGGAATGGAATTTCAAGATATGGTGGAATGTGCCAAAAAATGGGTGAAAATTGTAAAAGAAAAAGAAGACCCCGACCTTATTGTGGGACTTTTTCACTCGGGAGTAGACAGCACCTACAACAATCACAGCGACGAAGACTATATGAACGAAAATGCGTCGAACCTTGTGGCTCAGCGCGTTCCGGGATTTGATATAATTTTTGCCGGTCACGACCATCAAGAATTTAATATGGTGGTACGCAACTGCGAAGGCGGTCGTGTGATAATTCTCGACCCAAAAAACTGCGCTAAACTTGCTGCCGTGGCTTCGGTGCAAATCAAGAAAGAAAACGGCAAACTCGTGGACAAAAAAATCACCGGCTTGATTATGGAGATGAACTCATGCGAGCCCGACCGCGAAATGATGAAGCGTTATGCCGACTACATAAAAATGATAAAACATTATGTATCAAAACCTATCGCCAAGTTTACCCGCACAATTTCGTCGCGCGATGCAATGTTTGGCAATTCGGCGTTTGTAGATTTGATACACAGCATACAGTTAGAAGCCACGGGCGCAGATGTGTCGTTTGCCGCTCCCCTCACTTTCGACAGCAAGGTAGACAAAGGCACTGTTTGCATTCGCGACATGTTTAAACTTTATAAATTTGAAAATCTACTCTACACCGTGCAACTCACCGGCAAGGAGATTCTCGACTATTTGGAATACTCTTACGGATCGTGGTTCAACACCATGAGCGACCGCAAAGACCATCTTGTGCTTTTTGAGGTAGACGAGCGTGGCAACGGACGCACAGCAGGCAAATTTTACAACTACTCGTCGGCTTCGGGTATCAACTACACCGTAGACCTTACCAAACCCGCCGGCGAAAAAATTACTATACAAGGCTTTACCGATGGACGCAAGTTTGAACTTGATTCTATTTATAAGGTGGCAATAAATTCGTATCGTGGCAACGGCGGCGGCGGACATCTTACCGACGGCTCGGGCATAAGTCACGACGACCTTTTGAAACGCATAATTTCATCTACCGACAAAGACCTCCGCTACATTATTATGCAGCACATAGAGGCAATGCGGATAGTTTCGCCCAAAGCCAAAGGCAACTGGAAGGCCATTCCGCAGGATTTTTGGATCCGCGGCAGAAAAAAAGATTATCAGATAATGTATGATAATTAGGATATTACCTCAAAAAGTCTTCAAAATATCTTTCGATTTTTTTGTAGAGGTGAACGCGGTCGTAACCGAGGACATTGTGCTCGTGACCGGGGTAAACAAAGTAATCGAGTATCACACCTGATTCAACAGATTTTTTCAAAAGCATAAGGCTGTGCTGCCAAACCACAACATTGTCGATGTCGCCGTGGATAACAAGCAGACGGTCTTTAAGATTGCCAATTTTGTTAACGACGGCGGTCTTTTCATATCCTTCTGGATTTTCGTCGGGAGTATCCATATAACGCTCGCCATACATCACCTCGTAATACTGCCAATCGCACACAGGTCCGCCTGCCACGCCTGCTTTAAACACGCCTGGATAGGTGGTCATAAGGTCGATGGTCATAAATCCTCCAAAACTCCAACCTTGCACGCCAATACGGTTTTTATCTACGTAACTTAGCGATTTTAAATATTTTACGCCTTCCATCTGGTCTTGCATTTCTAATTCGCCAAGTTGACGGTGAATGCAGTGTTCATATTCAACACCACGGAATTCGGTGCCACGGTTGTCCATAGTAAAAAGAATGTAGCCCTGTTGAGCAAAATAGAGCATCCACGACGAAGCACCATAAAGCCATCCGCCATCTACCAACTGGCTGTGAGGACCGCCGTAAACGTAATCGATTACAGGATAAACCTTTGTGGAATCGAAATCGGGCGGAAGTATCAACCTACCTGAGAGCGGAAACTTGCCGTCGGCAGATTTTAAGTTTACCAAACGTATCTGGGGCATTTTGAAATCAGAATACGGATTGTCGGTCTGCTTTAAAACTTTGATTTCAGAGCCATCGGGTTTGCAGAGGGTGCATTTGATAGCCGTGGAGGGCGACGAATATATGTCGATATACTGCGTAAACTGACGGTTGAAATTGGCATTGTGCAAACCGAGACCCTTGCTCAGACAGGTAAAACGTCCTTTGAGGTCTACCTTGCAAATGTCGCGGTAAAGATATCCGCGGTGGTTGCTCTGGAAATAAACATTGCCGTTGGCTGCGCCGTAAACATCAGTAACACAAAAACTTCCCTTGGTAAGTTGGGTGCATTTGCCATTGTCTATATTATAAAGGTATAGATGCTTAAAGCCGTCGCGCTCGCTAACCCACACAAATTGCTTGTTATCAACAAAATACGGAGTAATGCAGGGTTCTACCCATTCGTTGCTTGTTTCTTCAAAAAGAGTTTTTACAAAAGAGCCATCGGCAGAGTTGTAAACATTCATCCACAGATGATTTTGTTCGCGGTTGATTTCTGCCACAAGGATAAACTTGTCGTCGGCACTCCAAGCAATATTTGTAAAAAACCGGTTGACAGGCGATGCGGTTTGCAGGTAGACGGTGCTTTTTTTGGCAAGATTGTAAACACCCACGCTTACCTCGTGACTTGTTTCGCCCGCCATAGGATAGCGGAACGGATCTTCTTTGGCAATGCGCTGAGTAACATCTACTTTTGGGTATTCTGCCACCATACTTTCGTCCATACGGTAAAAGGCAAGACTCTTGCCCGATGGCGACCAAAAAATACCCTTTTCGATACCGAACTCTTCGCGGTGAACAGATGTGCCGTACACAACACCCCTACCCTTGCGACCGTTGACAGTGATTTGACCATTGCTGCCGCACACAATTAGGTCGCCTTCGTCGGTATATGCCACATTGCGGTCGCCGGGAGCATACTCAAAATCAGCGTAAATCTGCTTGATAGAATCGCGTACAGTTTTTTTTGCCAAATCTACCAAATATAGAGCCGAACTGCCATAGCAATACACCGAGGCTGTGTTTTTATCGCTCCACGCCGAAAGAAAATCCATCTTGGGTTTGCCGCATTTGGCAAGCACAGCATTGATGTCGTCGGTTTTAGAATCAGAAATTTCTTTGCTAATAAACTCGCCCGTGGTATGGTCGAAATAACCGCAAAACGACGACACACGGTATTGTGGATAGTCTTTTCCGCCGGGAACAGAGTTTTCTAATGTAAATTGATTTTGTGCTTGTGCACCACCGCAAAACAAGGCAGCGACAGCAAGAAATAATATATTGTGTTTCATTTAATTACGAATTATGAATTACGAATTGTGAATTATGAATTATGCATTACAAAACCCTTTGAGCATCGAAATTTCTTCTGCCCAAATAAGTTCGTCGGGAGTTTCGAGGATGAGCGGAATATTATCGAAACGAGGGTCTTCCATAATCCAACGGAAAGTTTCCTTGCCAATACAGCCGCTGCCGATAGATGCGTGACGGTCGACCCGCGAACCCACAGGTTTGGTGGCATCGTTGAGGTGCATTCCACGCAAAAATTTAAAACCGATAGTTTGGTCAAACTCGTCCCAAATGCGTTCAAACTCGTATTTGTCGGCAAGATTGTAACCAGCAGCAAAAGCGTGACAAGTGTCGATACATACCCCTATGCGGCTTTTATCGTCAACGCGGTCGATGATATGCTTTAAATGACGAAACGCAAAACCGAGGTTAGTGCCTTGTCCTGCTGTGTTTTCGATAACGGCGGTAACGCCCTGTGTTTTGCTGAGGGCTATGTTGATAGATTCGGCAATGCGGTTGAGACATTCCTCTTCGGAAATTTTTTTCAGATGGCTGCCCGGATGAAAATTGAGGAGTTTAAGTCCGAGTTGCTGACAGCGTTTCATCTCATCGGCAAACGATTTTCGCGACTTGTCGAGTCCCTCTTCTTCGGGACTTCCAAGATTAATCAAGTAACTATCGTGTGGCAAAATCTGCTCGGGTGCATATCCAAGATTTGCACAATTGGTTTTAAACTCTTCGATCTCGTTGTCGGTAAGGTCTTTTGAAAACCACTGACGCTGATTTTTGGTAAAAAGTGCAAAAGCCGTTGCCCCGATAGCCTTGGCGTTAACAGGCGCATTCTGCACCCCTCCTGACGCGCTTACGTGTGCTCCGATGTATTTCATAGTGTATTATTTTTGATAATGCAATATTGCAAAAAATAATCCACCGAAAAAAATTTTTTACTTAGAAACTTGCTCGGCTTCGACCTCGATAATAGACTTGCGACGTTTATTAATCACCATAACGGTAATTAACAAAGTGATTACCAATGCGATAATACTTGCCCACATAAACAGCGAGTCGGGATTGAATATTTCCACACCGGCAGCAGTTTTTACCGAATCGCAAAGGTTTTTGATACCAAGAATCAGCGTTACCCAAGTAACAGCCGCCATCATAATGTTTGAAAACAGTCCGTTGAGATGCTCCTTACCCATCACCTTGGCGTTGTTGATTACGGTAAAGAGAAACACGCACACAAACGGAAGAATCAATCCGTTGAAAGCCTGCGCCATAACAATTGCGGGTACGGGTTTAACCTGCAAGAAACCGAGTATAACTCCCACTGCAAGAACCATATAGGCTATCCATTGAAACGAATGTGGTTTCTCAGGCGTGCCGTCGGGTTTGGTTTTGGCAAAAATGCTCCGCGCCGTAAGCGTTGACACAAGCGACGATGTAATGGCACTTGTAAAACCAGCCGCAAACATACCAAAACCAAATATATATCCAGCCCACTGCCCTATTTGATTAGCAAGTGTTTCGGTAAGGCGGAGATACGAAAATTCCATATTTTCAACCACTTCGGGCGTTAATCCGCGGGTCATCTGTGTACCCACAACCAAAATTGCCATCGAAATAATGCCGCCGAGAATCACCGAAACGGCAATGCCCACACGCATATCGCGCACTGTGGTTTCTTTTGTTACCACATTAGAGCCAAGAAAAAGGTCGTAAGGCACCACTGTTGTGCCAATTAAACCCAAAACTAAAAGTCCGGCTTCGGGCACATCGGGCAAACTTGGTACAAACATTCCTTGAGCCAATTCACCCATAGGAGGATGTGCCAAAAATGCTGTGGTAATAAACGTTATGCCCATAATAAACACAAAAACGCCCATAAAACTTGCCGTTGAGCGCAAACTTTTTAAACTGAGCGCCACGCCCACAACAAGGGCTATTGTAGTAATAATCAATCGTTTACCAAGACCGGGGAAAACCAACGACAATCCTTCGGCAGCACCCAAAATATTGCCCGCCTCGTAAGCCGTACAGCCGAGAATAATTGCGCCCACCACAAGCACCATAACGGGAATCTGCCCCTTACTGCCTTGAAAGTGGAATTTAATAGCCTGACCGAGGTTCATTTTTGAGTAAATAGCCGCCCTTGCGCTTGCTTCTTGCAGCACAAGGCACGCAATGGTGGCAAAACCCAACGCCCAAAGCAGTTGGAATTGATAGTCGGCACCGGCTTTGGTGGCTGTGGTAACCGTTCCCGGACCAATAAACGCCGCCGATATTATCGACCACAGCAGGATATTCATTATCCTACTCTTAAATGTTCTCTTTTTTTCGCCCATATTGTCATTTGGTTTACACTTATATCAATAAAAATTATGCCAAATTAACAAGTGGCGTAAAATTTACTGAACTTTTGTAAAATACCTCAGACTATAATCTTGCAGCAATTCAGGGTGCGAAATTTTGATAAGATCTTTGAGCAGAAGGTCGGGACGAAAAGGCGTTTCGTCGTAATATGGAATGTACGAAAGATTGCAAAAATAGATATTCCTATCTTTAAACGCCTTGAAATCCTTATAGTTAGGATGTTCGGCAGCAAACGACTGCAAATCGTAATTCTTATCGCGGTTGTACTTAACTATCCAATAATCAGCATTGTAAGCCTTGGCAAAAACGGTCTCGAAATTGAGCGGAACAGTGCCGTAGGTATCCAAATAGTTGAACAAAAAATTAAACCCAGCGTCGGCATAAAACCGTCCGGCAGTAGAGTTGCCTGTGGCCATATACCACTGCGCACCCGTTAGGCTGTTGGCAAGGAGCGACGGTTTTGTAGGCGAATCATCCACAAGCGATTTTAGGCTCAGATAGGTTTTCTCCACCTCGGCAAAAATCGAATCGGCGGTTTCCAACTTATTAAAAATCAATCCATAAAACTTAATCCATTCGGCCTGACCAAGCGGCGAATTTTCCATATAGTCGGCACACTCCACAAGGGGAATGTCGGTTTTATCCAAAAGTCCAAATCCGCCCGAAGTTTCGTATGGCGAAAGCATTATAATATCAGGATTTTGCAGCAGAATATTCTCAATATCGGGATTCATCGACGAACCTAAGTCTTTGATTTTGCCAGATTTAACATCGTCTAAAATCTCCTTATCCAAAACATATTCCACATCGCAGAGACTTTTAATTGCATCCTTGCAACCGAGAGTTTTTACCAATCCTGCGTGCAACGATGTAAAAATCAACGCATTATCCACAGGCGTATGAATCACCGTGCAGCCCTCTGCGCTTGCCGAATCCCTATCGGTGAGGAAATATTTGTGAAGAATTTTAGTAGTGTCCCACGGATTGCGGATAGTGGCATAATAGCCATCACTGCATTTAGAAATTTTGATATGCGTGGCATAATTAAAAGCCACCGGCTCGCCCTCCTCTGCAATTTTTTGAGATTTTTGGGCGCAACCGGCGACAATTATTAGAAATAAAAAGAAGCAAATTCTTTTCATAAATGGCTGATTACTAATAAACAAATGCAGCACCATTGGGGCTGATGCCACTTGTTTCAAATTTGGTGATAAACTTGCCAGTCTTGTCGAAACGGTAAATAATACCATTGGTAGCAAAGTCGGTAGTACCAATGTAGAAATCCTTGGTGTCGGGGTCGATTTCAAACATATAGACATTGGCTGTGGCTAATTCGGGAACCTGAGTCAAATCCAACAGCGATTCGGTAGAACCAAGTTTAAAGAAAGATGTAGTATATTTTTTCCAATCCTCGGTAGCCGCATTTACGCAAAATAGGCTTGAACCATCTGTGGCAATCTTAGATGCGGCAACTGCGGGTTTGATCGTTCCATTTTCGATATCAACACTCAGAGTTTCAATAGCATAAGTAGGAGTGTAATAAGTTACATAAACATTGTTACCAACAACGGTGGCAGTCTGATAGTTGCCATATTCTTCTGATTCAATATGTTTTTTGAGCGAAAAAGAAGAGAGGTCAACAATAGAAATGCGGTGGTCGGATACATAATTTTGCTGCGAATTGCAAACTACCAAATAGTTGCCGGCAACTGCGATACCCTCGGGATTGGTGCCTACCTCGGCAAAACCTAACGGAGCGGCAATAGAAGTGGTATCGAATTTGGCAACCTTGCCGGCGTATGTTGAAACATACACAAATCCGTCTTTGGCTGCGAGATAGCGGGGCTTACCTTCGTCGGATTTAAACGAATATTTCTCCAACACTTTGCCATATTGGTCTAATTTGGCAATGTAGTTTGAACCCCATACACTTACATAAACACGTTTGCCGTAGCAAATAATGTCCTGACCTGTATCGCCGAGACCTTCACCGTTGGTGGTAGTGTAAACTTTTGACTGATAAGAGTTTTCACCGTTGGGATAATAGCAATCCAATGTAGAGTTGTTGGCAGACTGCAAGCCTTCGTTAAGGATAAAAATGTGTTTTACCTTAACCACCTCTTCGGGTTTCGATTCATCATCATCGTCTTTACACGATTGAAATGTAAATGTGCTCAACAACAAAGCACTTAATGCTAAAAATTTAATCTTTTTCATTTTGGTAAAATTTATTTGTTAAGTTATAAGATATATGCAGTTGGAATTGTCGCCCGGGCATAGGATAAAATTTTATAATATCATATTGTTGGTTGGTAATGTTGATGCAAGATATTTTTATAAAAAATACGCAGCCCTCAAACTCAAATTGTCGCGATAAGGCAATCGAAAATTCAGCGTAAGGATCTATCTCATTGTCTTTTATATTGTTTTTCAAGAAATATCGCTTGCCCGACCACACCGACGTGGCAGAGAGTGTGTAATTCTTGTAGGCAAATTCTACCCAGCCATTGCCCGAATGAAGTGGCGTGTATGGAATTTGAAATCCGTAAACCTTTGAATTTTTGTCGGTTACATCTTCGGCTTTTTGATAAGAATATCCAGCCGAAAGGTTGATGGCAAGGTTTGCAAATGTGAAATTTGTTGACGCCGAAACATCTGCGCCTGTAATTTTCACACGTCCACAATTTGCCATTTTCCAAATATACATTGTAGGTATTGCAACTATCTTATTATCAACATTATTGCGATACAAATCGGTAGAAACATTCCACGATTGGGCATTGTACGAAACTCCAAAATTAAATTCGTGAGCATCTTCGGGTTTTAAATTGGTAGAACCTAACGTGGTGTAATACAATTCGTTAAACGTTGGTACACGAAAAGTATTTTTGTACAATGTGGTAATGGCAATTTTGTTTATCGGGTAAAATTTTAATATCAAATAAGGAGAAAAACGGTCGATGTTGTCCAAATGAGTGCCAACATCAGTTTTTTCGCGCAAATGAGTATGCACCGAGCCAACGGTTATCGCCGTCCATTTGGCAGGATAATAACGCAAATTAGCCGCAGAATAAACAGTGTAACGCTTTGGTAATCGGTCGGTTATATCGCTCAAAAGCATATTGTAGCAATAATCGGCGGCAAACGAAAACATCAACGGCGAGGCAATTTGCCAAAGATTCTGCCACGAGGCAAAAAACTCTCTTTGAGTGGAATTTTGAGTAAGTTTGCCATCAGTGTACATAACATTGCGGTCGGTGTAATGCGAAAAAGAATAGTTGTATTTAACTAATAATTTGGTAGTTAAGGCATCGAAAAAACGTCTTTTGTAATCGCCTTGAAGAAAATAGTTGCGGTCGTTGAGTCGTTCGTTGGCTTCATCGTTGTAAAAAATTACGCTGCCCGGAAGTCCGCGCCGAGAATCATAGCCATAGAGTTTAAGATTGAAACTCTGCACGTTAGAATCATTATAAAAAAGATTTATCTCGCCTTTTTTGCTGACAATGTCGGTATTGTGGCGCTTTTGCTCAGTAACGTTCTTCACATTTTTGAGCGTATACTTGTACATACCATCCGAACGGAGAAACGCGCCGTCGGCCTTAATAATCAGACGTTTAGATAAATGTTGCGACAAAGCCAAATCAGTAGCAAAATAGCCAAACGAACCTGTTTTGAGATTGATTTTAAGATTGTCTAAATCATTATCGTTGTGCGATTTAAGAGTCAGCACCGCACCCGAGGCAAACATTTTGGCAGGTTTAAACAAGTTATCATCTTGACCCACAGAGACTTTTATTTCAGAAACGGTAGCGGCATCAAACCGTGAAATATCAATTTGTCCCGCCTGAGTGTTTGAAATCGGCGCACCGTCGTATTCCACAGCGGTATGCGATGCACCAAGCGACCTCACCGAAACAGTCTTCAACCCTCCTACTCCACCGTAATCCTTGATATTCAATCCATTACCAAGACGAAGCACACCGGCAATATCAGCCGAAGGCGCAGTTTTTATCTGTTCGCGACCAAAAGCCTGCGAAACCGACGACCGTGCCCTTTTGCCATTACCCACCACGTCCACTTGCTCCAATTCACGGTAAATGGTGGTATCGGTGTTTTGCGCCAACAGATTGGTACACAACATCGTAAGCCACACCGCCAAAAGCAAATGCAGTAATAATATTCTCATTTCTATTATAAAATGATAATAATCAATATGTTGTAGTCGCCGTCCTCGCAGTTTGTACAACTATCAACGATTTGCAGGTCTTCTGACTTACTTTAATGTCACGCCTTCCCGAAACAAGTTTCAGTGGCAAAAGAATGTGGCATCTTTTTAAAAAGCACACAGCAGCGGGACTGTTCAGGATTCGCACCTAATTCCCTTTTAATTGCGGCAGTTAGGTAAAACTCCGCAAACAAATCGCACGGCAAAGGTAGAGCGAAAATGTGGAAATGCAAAATAAATTTCAAAGCACCTTCCTCTCCCATCGCAAATACCACGCTATATCCTCAGCCGAGGTGATTAACGCTGCCATATTATTTCTAATCAAATAGTTGCAACCTGAAAAAAGTTCATCATCAGGACGTCCGGGAAAAGCAAAAACATCGCGGTTGTACGAATTGGCAAGTTTTGCAGTAATCAGCGAACCTCCACGAACTGGACTTTGCACAACCAAAAGAGCATCGCACAAGCCTGCAACTATGCGGTTTCGCTGAGGAAAATTATCGGGCGAAATCTGGTGTCCGTACTCATATTCGGTAAGGAGAGCACCACCAGAAGAAACAATGCGGTTAGCCAAATCGGTATTTTCGGAGGGGTAAATATGGTCGAAACCTGTGCCCATAACGGCAACGGTTTTAAAACCGTATTTGATGGCAGTTTCATGAGCAATAGTATCCACACCTAAAGCCAAGCCGCTAACAATAAGAATATCTTTGCGGTATTGACACAAATCGGCGATAAAATTATCAATGTAACGCTGCGCATTAGCATCAGACTTAC
>JAGCDD010000064.1 GCA_017651345.1 Bacteroidales bacterium
AACCCTTCGACGGACCGTTCTCAAATCCGCACAAGGGGTTTACCGTTCCCACCTCAGGCACGTGGGTGTTTGCGCCTGAATTTGAATACGGTCCTTACGGTTCGCTCAAAAACGGTGCTTGGAACTTGGTTTCGTACGGTTCGGGCTATCAGCAATGGAACAAACTCAACCCCGCCAAAGGTGTTTACGATTGGTCGGAATTAGACAAACTGCTTGCCGCGCTTGCCGAACACAATATGGGATATGCCTTGCGGGTGCTTCCATACACGTCGTCGTTTGTAAGGGTTGCCGACACCCCAGAAGAGAATTACGATTGGACGCCGCGTTTTGTATACGAAATGGGAGCGAAAAAAATAACCGTAGATATCCGAGGTACTGATTTTAAGGCAGTTGCACCAGTTTGGGACGACCCGATTTATATTCAGGCAGCCAAAGATTTTGCCACCGCTCTCGCCCAAAAATACGACGGCGACCCACGGATAGAATACATCGACATCCGCACTTTCGGAAATTGGGGCGAATGGCACACATCGCAGTTGCTCGGCAGCAAAATGCCCTCCGACGATATTCTAAAAGATATGATAAAGCATTACGCATCGGTATTCAAAAAGACCCAACTTGTGTTGCCATCCAACGGCTTTGGCGATGTTTACACCTACGCACTTAGTCTCGGCGTTACCAAGCGCGACGACGGTTTCATTGGCATTCCCGGTCGCGACGATACTTTGCAACGTGCTTACCGAGCCAATTTACCTACCATCGCTGAAAACATAGCCGGATACGCTACAATGCTCACTTACAACGATTTAATTCCCGGTGGAAATAGAAAATGGACTCCCGAACTTTGGGAACAATCTATCCGAAACGCACATTTAACTTATTATGTGCTCGACCAAGACAACGATTGCGGCTACCGTTTCTATCAAGAAAACAAAGCACTTGCCGACAAAATGAGTAAGATTTTGGGCTACAATTTCACCGTTACAAAGGCTGAATTTTCCATCCACACCAACACCTTAAACCTCACCATCAAAAACACCGGCTTAGCACCCTGTTTCTTTGATGTTTACTTAGTGGCAGAATTTACCGACAACACCGGCGAAACCCTTGCCCAAATCGGCGAAACTATCCGCATACCCAAAGGCACGTTCAAAGACGATACTTCGCAAGATTTTTCGTTTAAATTTAATGCTGAATTACCGTCAGAATATCAAATTGCCCTATCGCTCTACGAATCCGAAGATGCCTACACCAAAGGTAAAAATCCTACGGTAAGGTTTGATAATGAAGGAATTGCAGAAAATAATAAACTATTGCTCAAAAAATAATTTAAATTGTAAACTTAATTAAATCATTGATTTATGCCCAAATACCTACTAATACTTAAAGCATTATTGGCATCGGCTGTGATTTTAAATGCATCGTGCCACAAGGATTCTGACGAGGTAAAACCCGAAACTCTTCCCGATGGCTCAACCAAAATCACATTTGCCCTAAAACCATTCGACGGACCCCTCGCCAATCCGCACAAAGGGTTTACCGTCCCCACCGACGGCACGTATATTTTTTCGCCCGAATGTAGGTACGGACCCTTTGGCGAGTGGAAAAACGAGGCGTGGAAACTTGTAACCTACGGCTCGGGACATCAGCAATGGAACAAACTCAACCCCGCAAAAGGCGTTTACGATTGGACAGAATTAGACAAACTTCTCGAAGCCCTCGCCGAACACAATATGGGCTATGCGTTGAGGGTGCTGCCCTACACACCGTCGTTTGTGAGGGATGCCAACACGCCCGAAGAGGAGTACGATTGGACGCCAAAATTCGTCTACGAAATGGGTGCAAAAAAAATCTACGCCAAATTAGAAGGCACTAATCTAACTCCCGCCGTGCCGGTTTGGGACAATCCTATTTACATTCAGGCAGCCAAAGATTTCGCCACCGCATTGGCACAGAAATACGACGGCGACCCGCGAATCGAATATATCGACATCCGCACTTTTGGAGAATGGGGCGAATGGCACACATCGCACCTCGACGGTAGCGAAATGCCTTCGCTTCAAATTCAGAAAGATATGCTCAAACATTACGCCTCGGCATTTCACAAAACGCAACTTGTGCTCACTTCCGACGGTTATGGCGACATCTACACCTACGCCCTCAGCCTCGGCATCACCAAGCGCGACGACGGCTTAATTGGCATTCCCGGCACTCCCGATTCGCTGGTAAGGGCTTACAAGGCTAATCTGCCCACCATTGCCGAAAATCTTGGCGAATACAAAACTATGCTCACATACGACAATGTGAACTATCTCAAATGGACTCCCGAACGTTGGGAAAATGCCATCCGCACCGCACACCTTACTTATTATGTGCTTGATCAAGATAGTTACGGAGGCTATGATTTCTACAAAGACAACAAAGAACTTGCCGACAAAATGAGCAAGGTTTTGGGCTACAATTTCACCGTATCAAGTGCGGAACTTATCTCCAAAGACAATTCTCACACATTAAACCTCACTATCAAAAACACCGGCGTAGCACCCTGTTTCTTTGACGTTTACTTAGTAGCCGAATTTATCGACAACACCGGTGCCACCATCTCACAAATCGGTAAAACCATCCGCATACCCAAAGGCACGTTCAAAGACGACAGTTCACAAGATTTTTCGTTTAAATGTGATGCAGAATTACCGTCTGACTATTCCATAGCCCTATCACTCTACGAAACCGAAGACGCATACACAAAAGGCAAAAAACCAACGGTAAGGTTTGATAATGAAGGGATTGGGGAGAATTATAAATTAGTGCTAAAACGATGATTTGGATTTGTCAAAATAAAGCATTATAATTGCAAAAAATAAGTTGACTATGCAATTGATGAATATGAATTGTCCTCATTGCGGTTCAAAAGCCGAAAAAAGTTTAACCACTTACACTATCGACCTTGGCGAAGTGTTAGTGGTAATCCGCCGTGTACCCTGTTATCAATGTGATCATTGCGGAGAAATTGTGTATGATGCTGATGTGTTTCAAAATATTGAAAAAATAGTTGGTGCAGCCAAATCTATGAAACAAGAAATATCAATTGTAGATTATAAAAAAGTAGCGTAAACCATCTTAAATTAATTAATTAACCACATAAAATACCATAACATTATGCCATTAACAATAACCAAAACCGACATTACCACAATGACCGTTGATGCCATTGTAAACGCTGCTAACACTGATTTGCAAATGGGCGGAGGAGTTTGTGGAGCAATTTTTAGGGCTGCCGGACCTGCTCAACTTCAAGAGGCTTGCAACAAACTTTCACCCATCAAAACCGGCGATGCAGTTATAACCCAAGGCTTTAACGCCAAGGCAAAATACATTATCCACACCGCAGGGCCAATTTACAACCCAGCCAACAAGCAACAAGCCGAGCAACTGAGCAACTGCTATTTCAACTCGTTAAAAATCGCATCTCAAAACAACCTCAAATCCATAGCGTTTCCGCTAATTTCAGCAGGAATTTACGGCTACCCGCTCAACGAGGCAATTCAGATAGCCCTCACCTCCATCAAAGATTTCCTCCGAGAAAACAACAGCGATATAACTGTGTATCTGACAGTTTTGAATGATAAGATATATGAGGTAATAATGAGGGAGATGGAAAGTATGGCATAAAAAAAGAGGGGGACTTTTGGTCTCCCTCTTTTTTTATTAGAATTATTTTACTGTATAAACTTCACCTTTCCTTCGTCTCTTGGTTTGGCATCGGGTGATTCGTCGGGATAGCCAACGGCAAGGATGTACATCAGGCTGTAACCTTCTGAAAATCCGAGTTTTTCGATAAAGAAACGGGCTTCTTCGGTGTTGGTGAGAAAATGTACAGGTCCGCCAAGACAGCAAGTGCCAAGTCCGAGCGACTGTGCAGCCAACATCATATTTTCGCCCAAAAGTCCGAGGTCGAGACCCGAATTCTGTTCGCCGGCCACGCAAATCAAGTTGGGAGCGTTGCGAAACATATTTTTGAAACTCGGATCTTTTTCCAAAATGTCGGGATTTGCTTTTTTGTAAACCTCGTTAACCTGATTGATAAGTTCCTGACTTTCAACCACACGGATTTCCCACGGCTGTTTGTTCATACCGCTCGGAGCGTTGATACCGCATTTTACAATTTGGGCAAGTTTTTCGTGCTCCACGGGAGTGTCTTTGTACTTGCGGATGCTTCGGCGTGCCATAATTGCATTAACCACTTGGTTTTCACCGCTTTGACACTTAGTGTCTTGTTGACAGCATTCAGATTGTTTGCAACAATTATCGCCATCGTTGCATTTGTTGTTGGAGTTGCATTTTTCGCCATTACCTGCACAGTTGCAGAGCATTAGCGCGGCAAATGCCAAACCGCATAAAAGTGATTTTTTCATATCAATAGTAATTAAATGTAAAATTGAGCAAAGATATAAATAAAAGACAATTAAGGTGATTGAATTTTTAAATAGGAGGATTTATATTTTTTTGTTTTTAAGGTCTGCCAACTGAGATTATTTTCGTATATTTGGAACGTAAAAAAATCCTACTTATGAAAAGATACACATTATTATTGAGCCTTTTTTTGCTGTGCTCAATATGCTCAGAGGCTCAAACTGCCAAAAAATTCACCATCAATCTCACTGACGGCGGCAAATCGCACGTGGTATGTTGTCTTCCCGAAAAACCGTCGGGCAAAGCCATCGTAGGCGTACCGGGAGGCGGATATTCTGTACTCTCAAACACTTACGAGGGCACAGATTGGTCTAACTGGCTCAACCAAAGGGGCATCGCCTATTTTGTGGTAAACTACCGCCTGCCCAACGGCGACCGCACTCTGCCCATCAGCGATGTTGAAAACACTTTCCGCATAGTAAGAGATTCTGCCAAGGCGTGGAATATCAACCCTCACGATGTGGGCGTTATGGGTTTTTCGGCGGGAGGACACCTTGCGTCGGTGGTTTCCACACAATCAGAATTTGACGTAAGACCCGATTTTACCATTTTGTTTTACCCTGTGATTTCGATGGACGAAAGGGTTTCGCACAAATGGTCGTG
>JAGCDD010000065.1 GCA_017651345.1 Bacteroidales bacterium
CTGACGGCGTTGTGTATAGTTATTCCGCGGCAGACGATGCTATGAATTCGGCTTCGGATTTCACGATTTCGGGCGGATATGTGTGTGGCTACGCCGTGAAAAACGACGGGCTTGACGCAAACGGTGATTTTTACATCAAAGGTGGTTTGGTTTACGCCATAGGTGCTTCGTCGCCCGAAGTCGCCATTGACGCAAACACCGAGGAAAAACACAAACTCTATGTGGAAGGTGGAACAATCATAGCCATCGGAGGATTGGAACGCGCTTCATCGCTTACGCAAAATTGTTATCAAGCATCGTCGTGGGCGCAAAATACGTGGTATAATCTGTCTATCGGCACAAAAAAGAGTACGTTCAAAACACCTCAAAACGGCGGCTCCGGACTTGTGGTTTCTGGAAGTTCCACACCAGAGTTGACTTCGGGAGTGACCGTTTCGGGAGGAACAATATATTTCGACGGAATGCTCGTTGTTGACGGTTTTATTAGCGATGGAGAATCTGTTTCTCTGTCTTCGTACACAAGCGAAAGTGGTGGCGGTCCGGGCGGAAATCAGGGTGGCGGACCAGGTGGAAACACACCACCTAACGGAAGATTTTAAATAATTAAGAGTTAAAAATTAAGAGTTGAAAAAACATAATGGAAAGGGTTTAACCAAGTATTGTAAAAAACAAAAATGAAGAAAAGTATAGCGTACATATTATTGCTTTTTCTTGTGCCATTTACCGTTTCGGCACAAACCGACGTTGACTTGGAAAGCGAGTTGTGCGGACGGATTTCCGTCGGTGTTGACAAAAAAATCACCAAAGGTTTTCACGTAACGATTGACGAGGAACTTCGTCAAAACAACAATATTGCTAATTTTGACCGACTGCAAACAAACATTGGAGCGAAGTACAAGGTTCACCCTAATGTAAAAATCGGTCTCGGATATTCGCTTATCAACCCCTACAGCACAACCGACAAGGCGTTTGACAACGCCCGTCACCGCATAACATTCGACATTGCAGGAAATCTTGATTTTGGCAAATGGAATATTTCGTTGAAAGAACGTTTACAAATGACGCACCGAACGGGCGATTTCAACATATATCAAAAAACCAAAAACGCTCTTGCCCTGAAAAGCCGTCTGACGGCGAAATACAAGTATTCCGAACGACTTGCTCCGTTTGCGTACCTTGAAATACGCAACACGTTGAATGCTCCCGTGATTTCGGCGAATTTCGACGGTACGGCCTATCTCACCGATGCTGGCAGTAAAACAGGCGAGCCAGGTTGGTTTTTAGACGGATTCTGTGGCAGTTACGTTAACCGCATTCGTGGAGCGTTTGGCGTTGATTATTCGTTTGACAGACATAATTCGCTGAATTTCTGCATTTTTCTTGATAGAATCAGCAACAAGGTTGTTGATGCAAACTCCGAAGGCACAAAACTCAAATCCTATACAAGAGAAACAGGATTTCTCGCCAACATTGCTGTGGCGTATGTATATTCGTTTTAGGATGGTGGAAGCTAGCTGATAAATGTATAGGAATTACAGTACTTTAAAACGAAGTCTATATTGTGCTTTTTTGTTATTTTTGAGGTGTTAAAATGGATATGTTATGAAACAACTTTTCTCCATCGCAATCTTTCTTATTCTTGGCTTTGCAGGTTTTTGCCAAAAAGCAGTGGATTTAGGTCTTTCTGTGAAATGGGCAACGTGCAATGTTGGTGCAAATACACCCGAAGAATATGGAGAATACTATACATTTGACGAAGCTCAAGAATTATCAAATTCTAAATGGCGAGTTCCAACCATAGAAGAAATAAATGAATTATTGGAAAACTGTGATTATAAGTGGACAACGAATAATGGAGTTAATGGAGGATTGTTTACGAGTAAAAAAAATGGCAATTCCATATTTTTTCCTGCTGTTGGCGGTCGTAATGGTTCGGACGTGTACTATATGGGTAGTTGTGGGGAATATTGGTCTTTGTCTGCTAAGGGCAACGACGAGGCCTACCTTTTCTACTTTGGCGATGGTAAAGTCTTCGTGAGTTTCGGCGACCGCAGTATCGGTCGGAGTGTTCGTCTTGTTAAAGATGTAAAAAGAAAAAAACGATGAAACAAATATTCTCCATAGTTTTTTAACATATAGAGAATTACAAGACTTCAAAACAAAACCGTCGTTTTATTTGCCCTGAAATTCGGAAGGCGACATTCCTGTATGCACTTTGAAGTATTTTCGAAACGTGAACTGCTCAGGAAATCCTAATTCGTCAGCCACTTGTTTAACTAAAATATTAGGTTGTCGCAAGAGATTTTTAGCTTGATTGATGGTCACCATGTTTATCCATTCCATTGGCGTGTAGCCCGATTCCTGCTTGACAATGTCGGCAAAATGACGTGGCGTGAGACCTTGTTTACCCGCATAAAAATTTACAGTCCGGTGCTGGTGGTACTCCTGATTGAGCGAGAGGAGAAAAGTCATCAGCACCTGACGCTTGTGTGAGATCGGCTGGGCATTTTCCTGCAGTTGTGCACTGAATAGAAACGCAAACTCAAGTAGCGTTTCCTGCTTAAGCAAATTGATGATGGTGTTCAGCAGTTTATTTTGCACAATATGCCTGATTTCCCGCAACAGTTTTTCCTTGGCACGGATTTGTTCCACTCGCCGCACAAAAAATGCCTGCTGTCCGGCATTCAGCAACATATACGGAGAAATGACCACAACCTGCTGTGCCGCCGCAAGATTGTTGGCAAAAACCGAATAAATGTTTTCCAAATCATCATGCAATATGACAGACGAATAATCAGTGCTACGACTTAGTTCAAGCATGGGAAATAATGGAGAATGAATCATCATCATTCCCGGAGTTATACTACAACGACCATTGATAGTCATTTTCTCCGCCATTCCCGCTGTGCACAGTTCCAAACCGACTTGCGTTTCCATTTTTTGGGGTATTGAAAAACGATGCAAAAATACAAAATTTCCCCATAAATTCCGTAATTTTGGAAAATAAAATGTCGTTTTCGTAAAAATTGCTCAATTTAACCCACTTTTTGCTCTTTCACGGAAGCAGAATTCGTAGTACTTTTGCAAAAAATTTTAAACGGATAAAAATATGGGAAACATATTCAAAAAAACTGTCAACCGCTGGGCCGAATGCTCAGTTTTTATGGCAGGACTGGTGGCATTGCTGGCCATCTTATTGCCACTCACACTCACACAGAAGTTGCTGTTGGCGTCCATCGTCTTCCTGTTCCTGCATTTCTTCGAGGAGTTCAGCTGGCCGGGAGGATTTGCCTATATGGGTGTAAAGGTACTGCTCGGCAGGGACGAACCCGACCAGCGCAAGTGGAATTGTAACAACCTCAGCTCGATGTACGGAAACTGGGGGTTCCTGCTGCTCATATACGTTTTGCCGCTGTGTTTCCCAAAACTTGCTATGCTGACCCTGGCTGCGATGATGTTCAACTTTGCCGAGCTGTTGATGCACTTAGTACTCTTCAACGTGCGTCTCAAACGATGGTACAACCCCGGTTTTGTGACGGCCGTCTTCGGTCTGACACCCATATCCATCTATTACTTCACGACGGTGTTTGACGCAAGCATATTCGCGTGGTATCATTACCTGATTGCCGTGGTGTGGTTCGTGTTCGTTTTCTGGCTCTGTTTCCGCTCGCCGATTTACTGGGGTTTGGGCAAGAAAGAAGGTTACCCGTTCACCGAGCAGGCCGCGTTCGGGCAGTTCAAGCATTAAAAATCACGTTTAACCATATCAAATCATTAAATTATGTGGAAATTTATGAAACATTATGCATTGGAGATTTACACGGTAATCGCCATGCTGCTAATCACTTTAGTTGCTATGTTTATGGACGGACTGACTGTTATTCAGCAGTTTGCCGTATGGGTTTCGTTTTTGTGCATATTGCATGAGTGGGAGGAAGGACGTTTCCCTGGCGGTTTCTTGGACCTTATTCAGGCGAATGTGCTTCAACGCGACCTTGACCTGGAGACCAAACTTGGAAGCCGGCTCATTACGGCTGTGTTTATCTTTACCATCACGATAGTGCCGTTTTTCTTCGGCGATCGCATTCCGATGTTCGCTGTGGCGATGGCTGTATTCTGCATCTTCGAGGGAATAATTCACATCGTTGGAATTAAACTTTTCCGATTGAACAAGCCATATACACCAGGTCTGGTGACGGCTGAGATTGAATTGGTTTCCGGAGTGTGTCTGATTGTTTATTTGGCTGTCAATCATCTTGGTGCATGGTATGACTACACTTTCGGTCCGTTCGTGTTCCTATTCTGCTTTGTTTGTATGCAACGTAGCTTGATGGCGACGGTTGGTGGACTCAGTTACAAGGACGTGTTGGGAAATGTACGCAACCGCCTATTCGGCAAGTAGGAAATCTTGATTTTGGCAAATGGAATATCTCGTTTTAGACTATAGTAAAATACATCTTTAAGTAATGTGGATGAAGTAAATAATCCGACACTTGATGTTTTTCGAGTTGTGGACAAGCTTGCGCGACAAAAAACTATTTCTCAAATACCTCGACTGATGGAAGAAAAAGAAACACGAAACGACTTGCTTTTCCCTTAATCCTGCTTGTGCTTTTGGCGTGGACGAGTGGATTTTACATAGGCGAATTGAGCGAAAAACAAAACACCGAAACCGTTACCGACACGGTAACCGTTGTTACACACGACACCATTCACTCACTGCAACCTGTGGAAGTGGTGCGATACGTGTACCGAACCAAAGTTGACACGCTCCGAACCACCGATAGCGTGTTGGTTGCCGTTGAAATCCCCATAGAAACTGCACAATTTACCGACACGGCAGTCAAAAATGATGACACGATTTGCTACAATGCTTTTGTTTCGGGCTACCAGCCAATGCTCGATAGCATACATTTTTCGTTTTCAAAGCACGAAACCATAATCACAAACACAATAGTACAGAAGCCCAAACGATGGCATTGGGGAATTACAGGTGGTTATTTCGTCGGTTATGACATTTCGCACCGACAAATGAGCAATGGATTTGGTGTGTGTGTAGGCGGGACATTGAGTTTTAACTAAAACATCAATAAAAATCCTTAATCCCATCAAACTGCGGATTTATGACGAATTTTCCCGTTGTATCTATACATCCCCATTTGTCGCCAACCGTAACTCTTGCCAAACCGTTTTCGGAAAAATCATAAGCGTCATCAAACTGCGGATTTATGACGAGTTTTCTCGTTTTATCTATATATCCCCATTTGTCGCCAACCTTAACTCTTGCAAAACCGTTTTTGGAAAATCCCCCAGCCATATCAAACTGCGGATTTATGACGAATTTTCCCGTTGTATCTATATATCCAAAATCTCCGTCAACCTTAACTCTTGCCAAACCGTTTTCGGAAAAAGCATAAGCGTAATCAAACTGCGGATTAGCAATATATTTTCCCGTTTTATCTATA
>JAGCDD010000066.1 GCA_017651345.1 Bacteroidales bacterium
AAGACATCATTAACTAAGAAATATGAATTACACAAAACAGCAAGTCTTAGAAGGATACAATCAATTCATAAAGGTTTTGAACAATTCAAAATCCGAATTGCAGCGCATCAGCGGCAATGATGATGACGTAAAAAAAATAAAAAAAGCCGTCATTAAAACCGTTGAAAACGAAATTGATTCCGCATTGGATTTCGCAGAAAAAACGTTATACAATCAGAATTGGGATCATCTGACAATAGGCTTTTTCGGCATTACAAATGCGGGAAAATCGACGATTGTCGAAACATTCCGAATCCTTTTTGACAATAATCGTGTCAAAAACAACGATGGTATGATTGTTGGCGATGGCAGCCCCGACTTCACAACAAGATATGATGAATACAAATTCTTCATTGACGGTACTGAGTTTACTCTAATTGACGTTCCCGGCATCGAGGGGGATGAAAACAGCGTAAAAGACAATATCTTCAAAGGATTGACTAAGGCGCACATCATTTTTTATGTTCACGGACACGATGCAGCACCTGATGCAAAAATTGTGGAGAAAATCAAAAAATATATTGGAAAGGGCGTTAATGTCTATTCTGTATATAATATCAAGGGTGGCACGGGCAATTATGATGAGCCTGAAGAACGTGTAACGCTTCTTGACGAAAGGACACTCAAAGGTGCGAACCTCGTAGAAGAAACATTCAGGAACACACTTGGCGACACCTACAAAGGCAATATCTGTGTTCAGGCTCTATTGTCGATGACAGCGTATGCTACGTTTAATGCGCAAAGGAAAGATTTGATAAAAGCACAAAGTAAATTGTTGTCCTATTTCGGCAGTGCGGACAACGTTTTGTCGTTTTCGCATTTTAAGGATTTGGTTGACGTTGTAAAGGAGAAAGCCCAAAATGCTAAATCTGAAATCATCGAATCTAATGCAAAAAAACTGATTCAGCAAATGCGACAAGCATATAGAAGTTTGTCGAATGTGTCTGTTGGCTCTGACGAAAAGTTTAAAGTATACAAACAAAACGTCAACATAATTTTCAGAGGCGCATTAGTCAACATCAAAAACAGATGCGAGCAAACTATAACTAATCAATTTGTTTGGTTTGAAAATGAAGTGTGTAAAAAAATTGATGATGGAGAAGACAACTTTGATGTTTTGCAAAATAAGTTGAAATCTGCCATTGACGACTCTTTGCAAGACAATATTAAGAGCGAGGTAGAATCATTAAAAAACAAAATTGAAAAAGAAAACCAAAAACTCGCAGAAGCGTTTTCGTATAATTATGACGATAATGTCCATATTTCTGTGGATTCTTCCGACGCATCAGGTGTGGATTATGATTTCGGCGATTTTGGATTAGACGCATTGACTATTGGCGGTTGGATAGCAACAGGCGTAGGAATAGGTACTTTTTTCCCAGGATTGGGGAATTTAATTGGAGGGATTGTTGGGGGAATTATCGGATTATTGGTTGCGATTTTCGTCAATAGCGAAAATCGAAAAGCCAAAGCGAAAAGTGAGGCAAGGACAAAAATTAACGATGCCAAAGATAAGACTATCAATGCCTTCAAACAGAATTCGATGCCAGAAATCAAAAACAAATTATGGTCTTGCGAAAACAGCCTATTCCAAAAGGTAGATGCTGCCATTGCGGATTTGAGTAGCATCAAATTCACAATTGAACAAACCAAAAAGAAACTAACTAATGTAGTTATTTAAGCGAATATGGAAAAATACGATTTCAAGAAGCAAAAGTCTAATTACGATTTTAGTAATTTGGAGCACCTTGTTGAAGAAGGCAAGGTATTGGGACTTGACGTAAAGGAACTCGCCGACAAAATTGTAAGTGTCAAAAAAGAATTGAATGACGATTTGGTACGAATAGTTTTGTTGGGAAGTTTTTCTGACGGCAAGACAAGTGCCGTGGCTGGATTGCTCGGCAGATTGGATTCGACGATGAAAATTGACATCGCCGAATCCTCCGACGACCTGGAAGTTTACAGACCCGACGGTATGAAGAAAGGTTTCGAGATTGTGGACACACCCGGACTTTTCGGTACGAAGGACAGACCAATTGATGGTAAGGACGTAAAGTTTTCGTCAATCACCGAAAACTACATTTCGCAAGCACATATTGTGTTGTATGTCTGCGAAGCCGTCAATCCGATAAAGGCAAGCCACATTCCAATCATAAAGCGTGTCATCAGGGATTATGGCAAATTGGAGAATACCGTATTCATTATCAACAAGATGGATTCGGTATGCGACACTACTGATGCCGAGGATTTCGCAGAGATGGAACGTATCAAAAAGAAAAACTTGATTTCCCGTCTTCGTTCCGAAATCCAACTCACTGCACAGGAAGAAGCACATTTGAACGTTGTTTGCATTTCCGCAGACCCGAAAGGCAAAGGTTTGGAATACTGGTTCACAAACAGCGACAACTATATGAAACGCTCTCACATTGGAACGCTGAGAAAAACGTTGGACAATGTTGTCGAAAAAGTAAACAAATCAGACGTACAGAAAAAGGCCGTTGACGCTTCTGTCAAGGATGTTGTTTACCGTTTGGGCAAAAAAATAGCAACCGAAATCAAGCCTGTCGATGAAAGCCTAAGAGTTTGCTCCAAAGAGCAAGAAACACTCAATAATCAATTCAAACTCACAAGTGAGAATATTTCCGACAACAGAAACGCCCTCATTGATAAACTCAATTGTTACAAATCCGAGTTGATAAAACATATCAATGCCGCAGAAATAAATACAATCGGAGATGTGGTAGAGCGGGAAATTGGTGTTGAAGAAAAGATAGACGAGAAAGGAAAGAAACGTAATGAAATAACGTTTTATGTTGTCATTGCAAAAATTGAAACCATTATAAGAGATTGTGCGGAAAGCAATAAAAAGCAATTGAATGCAATGGGTCAAAACATTGAGGCATCGTTTGAAAAGCAAAACAAATTCTTGAAGGAAGCACTTGGAAAAGGCGCAGGACAACTCGGTAAAATCACCGGCGATATGATTCTGAATGCGAGAAATTTCTTGAACATCCCTTTCAAATTCAAACCGTGGGGTGCGCAAAATTTGGCAAAATTAATTGGCAAAATTGGTGCTGGAATTCAAATTGCAATTGTTGTGTGGGAAATCATCTCCAAATTATTGGCAGGAAAAAAACTCGAAGAAACAAAAGACGCTTTGAAAAATGCAATCAATTCATATTTCGCTGATTTGTTCAAGACAATCAACGATGACAATTCGTGGTATGAGAATTTTGCGCCGTCATTCCTCGAAATGAAAAAAATCTTGGACGAAAAGGACAAGGAAATAGCAAGATTGAAATCCGAATTGCAGAAATTTACAAACTACAAAAACAATCTTTCCAAATTTTACGGCAGGGACATTACCGATGTAGAATGGGAAGAAGTGTAATCCAACATTCGCAATCCACCCCTAATCTCTGACAAAGGCTCACCAGATGCCACCTACAAGGATGACGGGGTGTTTTTGCGCGAGGAGTCAAAATTTTTCTTCCGCCATACTCTTCGGTGCGGTGGAAGATTTTTTTGCACAAAACAAAAGTTTGGTGTAAATTTGCCGCAAGAATAAAACACATTTGATTATGAGTACAAAAGTTTTGACCGGATTACGAGATTATTTATACAGCACGCTTACTCCCGCAAACATGTGGTGGTTGGCGGAGCAATTGAAACAGCACGTTTTGGATTTGCAGCAACAAAAACCATACACCAAGGCGGAAATCGATGCCATAATCGACGAATCGGAACGTCAACTTGCCCAAGGCAAATTCAAAACCCACGACGAGGCTTTCAAAGAATTATTTGAAAAATAATGATGGATATCATTTGGACAGACCGTGCCGACGAACTTAAAAACGAGATTGCCGATTACATTTTGGTGAATTTCGGATACAAGGCACGCAAAAACTTTTTGACAGAAGTTTATGAAACGGTTTTATTATTAGCAACCAATCCTTTTATGGGCAAGATAGAACCAATATTGGAAGACCGTCCCCAAACATATAGAAGTTTAGTAATCAATCATATAAACAAAGTAGTTTACCGTGCGGAAGACGACCGCATTGTTGTTGTTGCAATATGGGATTGCCGTCGTGCTCCTGAGACTTTGGCGGGACAGATAGACTAATTTTATGCAACATTTCACTTTTTTTACTGTAATACTACACACTGTTATAGCATCGAGGTATAGTGCAGCGTTAGTAATTTTGTACTGTTATAAACACACCCAATAATATAATGGTACAAAAATTTGACTTTTGGTTCAATGCGGCGGGGGCGAATCGGAGGATTCATCTCTATCTGCCTGACAATTACTACAATACAGACGAAAG
>JAGCDD010000067.1 GCA_017651345.1 Bacteroidales bacterium
ATTTGGCGGTCGCCTCGCTACAAAAAAGAACCGTGTGTCAGTTCATTTTTAATAGGTTACTGAGAATATACCCGGTTTTTTGGTTGCTTGTTTTTACTACATGGATATTGTTGGAAAAAAAATCTGTAATTTCGTTGTTCGTAAATATGACTCTTTTCCACCAGTTTTTGGGTTGTGAAAACATAATCGGGGCAAGTTGGATGTTGCCAATTATGGTAATATTTTTCGCAGTGTTGGCATTTTGTCACGTCAACACAGAACGAAATATATTGTTGTTTTTCGTATTGTTTTCTGTAGGTGCAATTGCTTTGGGCATACTCAGAAACTTTACAGGTAAGCCATTCCCCACTGCGTTTTTCCTTTTGCAACTTGTTGGATTGATTGGATTTCAATGGAAGAATAACAGTGAATTGCCAAAGAGTTACGTTGTTGCATTTGAAATCATACTCGTAATAGCATCATATTTGTCGTATGGAGAGAAAGTGATTTGGTATTTCATCGCGTATAACATTGGAGGGTTGCTATTTTGGTTATTTTTGAATAAGAATTTGACTTCAAAGCCTTTGGACAGCTTAGGTTCGCTTGGTTTTACATTTTTTCTTGGCGCAGGAATTCCAATGTTGATACTTGAAAAATTCCATATAAATACATATCAAGTAAATGATTGTTTACATTTTATCATATCATTTGTATTGACACTTTTGCTGTCATACGTGATAACAAGATGGATAGAAACACCTTTGCTTGCATGGGGAAAACAATTAGAAAGTAAATTGAAATAAATTTTTTTTTAATATATTTGCATCATAATTTTTTTTTCCATATTTTTGCACCATAAAACTTTGCGACTATGAAAACCGCTGACCAAATATCTAAAATAGAATCCGTTGTGTTGTACGTCCTCAACAAGTTTGAGGGCGGCACCGACTATATCAAATTATTCAAAATAATCTATTTTGCGCAGCGGGATTTCCTATCTACATATGGACGCGAAATTGTTCCAGAAACTTTCAAGGCAAGGCGTTTCGGTCCTGTACCCACACTCACCAACAAGGTGATAAAGCGCGTGGAGGATTCGAGCGACGATATTTGTCCTGATTTGCAGCATTTTGAAAAAAGCATCGTCATCGACAACCAAATTGTCAAGGCGGTTAGAACACCTTACATCGACTACATATCCTCGAAAGAACGCAAATGCCTTGATAAGTGGTTTGAGGTGTGCAAAGACAAAGATTCGAAAGAGCTTTCTACATTGTCGCACGACAGCGCATATCGTACTGTGTCAGAACGGATGAAGACAGACCCACAACAAGATGTAATCACCCGCATTGACATCGCCAAGGCTGGTGGAGCGTCAGAAAAGATAATCGACTATATCCGCGAAAACGAACTAATAGAAACTGCCTTTGCATAAAATGGACGATGAAAAAGGCATATTGGCTGCGCTAAACTCCAAGTTGACGGACGAAAACAAGGTGAAATCGCCAGACGACTTGCACGTTGGGGATATTGTATATGTTGAGCTTGACAAAAACGACGGTCTGGTTTTGAATGGCAAATATGTTACTCGTCTTAAATATGTGGTAGTAGCGGGAGCGAAGTCTAATGCAAAAGAAATATGCGTCGCATTGATTAATACGTCAAACGATTATTCTAATGATCCCGACTGGAAATCCGAACAATATTTGCTGCACCAGTCGGACTATCCTGAAATCCTTGATTATGATAGTTGGCTCGACTGTACAGATGTCAAAGAGTTGTTGTTCAGGAAAATAAAGTCGAAAGATGCCATAATTAAAGGTCGTCTCAATTCCAATGACCTCGCACGTGTGATGATTACAATATCTGAAAGTGAATTTGTATCACCGCATATAAAGAAAGTTTATGGAATCAATAGATTTGTGGAAAATAATGCTCTCTAAATAATATTATCATAATCTTTAAAAAACAGCAATCAACCTCAACCAAGTTGCATTGCGTCCTTTTTCATTGCATAACTCCAACGATTATGCGCATCCTCCATATCTCCAAATACTACTTCCCATACATTGGCGGCGTGGAAAACATCTGCAAGTACATCGCCGACAACACTCAAAATCACGAAGTAGCCATTTTGTGCTTCAACGATGGAAATAAGAATGTTATTGACGAAGTTGATGGCATAAGAGTCTATCGTGTGGGCAATTGGCTTAACATTTCGCGGCAGGCGTTGTCGCTGAGATATTTTTCGATGATGAAAAAAGTATTGCGAGAATTTAAGCCTGATGTCATACATTTTCATTGGGCTAATCCATTTCCGGCATCTGTACTTTTAATGTTGATGCCAAAAGGAGTCAAATTGATTGTGCATTGGCACATGGATATTATCAAGCAGTCTGTAATATACAAATTCATAAAGCCTGTAGAAACGGCATTGTTGAAAAGGGCGGACATCATTGTTTGTACAAGTCCTCGTTATGCAGAACATTCGATGCCATTGCAGCCTTTCAAAGACAAAATTCGGATAGTCCCCAATGCTATGGACGAATCAAAATTTCTTCTTACCGACAATGACAAGATTTGATATTGAACAATTAAAGGGAAAATACAATCACAAAAAAATTGTGTTCTTTGTAGGAAGACATATTGAATACAAAGGTCTCCCGTATTTGATTAACGCTGAGAAATTTGTAAAATCCGATTGTGTTTTCATAATTGCGGGCAACGGTCCACTTACGGAAAAGATTAAGTCGTCGTGCAAATCGGAGCGTGTATTCTTTGTTGGGCGGCTTTCTGACGACGAACTTTTGCAATATCATTATGCTGCCAGCGTGTTTGCATTCCCATCAATCACCAAAAATGAGGCGTTTGGAGTTGCTTTGGCAGAAGCAATGTATTGTTATACTCCCGCCGTTACATTCACAATTGAAGGCAGCGGTGTCAATTGGGTCAATCTCAATGGCATCACAGGCATCGAATGTCCCAACAGAGATTCAAAGGCGTTTGCTGTCGCCATCGACAAGATACTTTCCAACGACGCACTTGCCGCGCAATACGCAACTGCCGCGCACGAAAGAGTGGCGGAGAATTTTACCATTACAAAAATGATGGAAAAAATGAATGAGGTGTATAGTGAATTGGATTGATATAGAAATTCAACATCTCCGGTGAAGAACTGAAAGAAATCGGCTTCCAGTTTCGCTGGACTTTTGAGGAGGCAATTAAGGAAGCTGACAGACTTTGGGATGAAGGTATCCTTGACGAAACACTTTAACATATTGAAAGAGACATACTTCCCTTATACAAATTTATATACAATACAAGAATTCTGTAACTTGCTATAAAATCCAACCGTGGTGTGCAGAACTCTCGGTTGAAATCCATATAATATTTCCTGCGACCAACATGGTCTCCATTATGGTAAAGGAGAAAAGCGTGGTGAAATAGACATCCATTTCAAAAACAACATAATATGAACCCCCTAAAAATCTCCGTCGCCGGCACAGGCTACGTCGGCCTATCTATGGCGACACTCCTCTCCCAGCATAACGACGTTACCGCCGTTGACGTAATCCCCGAAAAGGTCGAGAAAATCAACAAGCGCATTTCTCCGATTCAGGACGAATATATCGAGAAGTTTTTTGCAGAGAAGACGCTGAGACTCACTGCAACGCTCGATGGCGCGGCGGCTTATAAAGATGCGGATTTTGTGATTATAGCCGCGCCTACTAATTATGACCCAGTGAAAAATTTCTTTGATACGCATTGTATTGAGGATGTCATCGACCTTGTTTTGAGCGTCAATCCTGATGCGGTGATGGTCATTAAGAGCACAATTCCAGTTGGATATTGCCGCAGCCTTTATATAAAGTATGCCGCGAAAGGTGTCAAGAAATTGAACCTGTTGTTTTCGCCTGAATTTTTGCGAGAATCGAAGGCCTTGTACGACAATCTCTATCCGTCGCGAATCATTGTCGGAGTTCCAAAAATCATCGACAATCCCGAATTTAAGGACGAGAACGATGCCATTCAACGCCTTGCAGACGTGAAATTTCTCGAAGAAAAGGCGCGTCAGTTTGCAGGATTGTTGCAGGAAGGTGCGGTCAAGGAGAGTATCGACACGCTCTTTATGGGGATGAAAGAGGCGGAGGCTGTGAAACTTTTTGCCAATACATATCTTGCGTTGCGTGTAAGTTATTTCAACGAACTTGATACCTACGCCGAGGTAAAAGGTCTTGACTCACAATCAATTATCACAGGTGTTGGTCTCGACCCGCGCATTGGCACACATTACAATAATCCAAGTTTTGGTTACGGCGGCTACTGTCTGCCGAAGGATACAAAACAACTTCTCGCCAACTACGCCGATGTGCCGCAGAATATGATGACGGCAATTGTTGAGAGCAACCGCACACGCAAGGATTTCATTGCAGATCAGGTGCTTAGGATTGCGGGTTGGTATGATTACAGTACGTCAACACAATACACTGGTCGCCGCGAACCTGTAACAATTGGCGTCTATCGTCTTACGATGAAAAGCAACAGCGACAATTTCCGTCAGAGTAGTATCCAGGGCGTTATGAAACGCATCAAGGCTAAGGGCGCGACTGTAATCATTTACGAACCGACGCTCAACGACGGCGACGATTTCTTTGGTTCAATCGTTGTCAACGACCTCGCGAAATTCAAGTCGCAGAGCCGCGCAATTCTTGCAAATCGCTATGACGCTGTGCTTGACGACGTGAAGGTCAAAGTTTATACGAGGGACATTTTTAAGCGGGACTAAGGTAATTCTACTGTTTCAGCCGAAACAAAACGGGCAGAGGGAAAAGGTGATTTTTCTCTCTGCCCGTTTTATTTACGCCCACGGATCGTCGGCTGCGGGAACTCTGATGTCAGAAAGACATTGAATGTCGTTGAGGAACCATTGACCAGTTGACGGTTTTTTGCGGAGTTTCATCGGTCTTACGGAGTCTGCGCCCGCGCTTTTGAGGTACATCGTAGCCCACTTGTCGTCGGGGTAGGAGTAAGGATTTTCGCCGACTGTGATTGTGAGCGGCAGGGTCGGTTTGTAGCCGTTTTCCACCGTTGCGCCTGCGAAGAATGACGGCACTTTGTAAGCCTTGCCGGTGAGCCTGTCTCTCAGGAATTGTTTTGCAAACGGCGACATTGGGTCGGGACCGCGCAGGAAGTCGAGCATACTGTGGCAGCCCTCCTTGTCTTCCTCCCAACGCATCAGCACGAGCATCGTCAACGCCGTAGTCTTGAACGGCGAATCAAGCGTCGCCTCGGGCAATTGTTGCAATTCTGCCACACTCTGCGGCACTTTTTGGAATGTAAAAGTCTCTGTCTTGTTCATAATGTTGAAGTTTTGGTTTTTGAACAGTGCAAATATAAAAACAATTTCGGTATGTGCAAAAAAAATTGAAAATATGACAGCAAATTAGAACCTTATCAAATTAACTTTTGCAATTGATAGGAGTTCGGATTGTATTGCCATCAACACAAAATCTTCTGGCTCATTGATTTGCAAAGTATCAAACAAGGCGTTGTGTCCGCCTGTAATAGTATTATCATCAATTTTTGTGGTGATTCCAGCGTGAGATGGACATTTGGCGTTGCTATAATCTATCACATCGTATATTATTGGATGTTCTTCTACCATAAGGTTGATGCTTCTTATTTCACCAACATTCAATACTGAATACCCATATAATCGACGATTTGTGTATTGAGGAATATTTTTAATGTCTGACATCCAAGTGGTTATGGACATTCTACTTACTGAAATGTAATCCTCCTTGCCGCCGTCTTTGAAAACTCTAAGTGCAAATGCGGCAAGCAACAATTCACCATTGCTATTAATCATCTGAGGTGAAAAAATAGCCCTTGCAACATTTTCATTATCAGATATTTGGGTGTTCATAAGTTCCTGAGGTTTATCATTCTTATTGTTTCAATCAATGATTCTGGGGAAAAGATGATTTTGTTTTTCCCGGTTACTTTGCCGCCTTTTTTTACATAATAAGAAAAAGTGTTGATTCCAAGGCTAATTGCAGCGTCGTCGTGGCGCAGAAATATTGTACCATTGACATTTGGTTCAATTTGCCACTCGATCCAATCGTTGTTTTTGCTTATTCGGACAACTTCTGTTATGTTGTTAATTATTTCATTATTAATAGGTAACGCCGCCATACCGTCCCAATCGAAGTTTAAATATGATAATTTGTCAATAGAGACTTTTATCCGTGATTTTTCATTTTGAATGGTCAACACGGCATCATATTTTTTACCATACCTCGTTGAGCCGAACGCCACAGCGGGCTCCGACGCAATATTATTTGGAGTAGGCGATATGTTGTTTGTGTTGTCCATAATCATTATTATTTGGTGCAAATATAATCTAATTATTTATAGAATAAAAATTTTTTCCCAAACATTTTCTCCATCTTCCTCTGTGTCCTATGTAAAAAAATTTCTATTTTAGATAAATAACCGCTTCTCATAGAATAATATACAAAATCTACCGATATAAATACATTTTTCGGAGTAACCTAATAAAAAAATATAATAAAATCGCATAAAAAGATAATAATTTATTAATATTTAAAATTCCTGTCGTTTAAAAATTACATTTACCTTTGCGCCGTAATTTATCAATAAATCAACAAATAAAAATGAAGACATTTTTTACAACATTTTGTATGCTTTCGTCAATTGCTGCAATGGCGCAGGGAAACGGTCAAGCCGTTGATACTCTGCCGGATGTGGAGATTGGAGAAGTTAAAGTTTTGTCGGCGCGTGTGCCGCTCACGAGTGCGCAGACGCCTCAACAAGTAACAATCATTGGCCGCGAGGAGATTCAGATGTTGCCAATCAACACCATCGACGACCTCTTGAAATATGCTGTCGGAGTGGATGTTAGGCAGCGTGGCAACGGCGTGCAGACC
>JAGCDD010000068.1 GCA_017651345.1 Bacteroidales bacterium
ACTTGTATCACAAGCCAATCCGAGAAGTCCTGTGGTAGAGATGTCGTCGTATCCGCACGGGAACACGATGATGCCCAACGCACTCACGCCCGAAATTATGGTCAGGATTTTGTCGGAGGTGTTATAGCCTACATACGACAGGAACAGCACCGACATCGAGAACAACACGCCAATCATGCAAATATTAGAGGTTGCGTAGTAGGTCATGCTGATAGAATACCACCATTTGGGATTTGTAATGGCGGAATTGTCGCCCAAAAGTCCAAATCCAATAGCACACGGTACCAAAAAGAATCCCAACAACCCCAAGATTCTCTTTTGGAATACCATCAATTCTTTCTTTTCTTTGCTTATCATTTTTTAATTGTTTTAATGTTAAATCACTCGGGACAAAGATAATGGTAATTTCGATATAATCAAAAAAATTCTTAATTATCATTCGATGATTGAGGCGGTTGCTGATGCTAAGTGCCAAAAATGTGTAAAAACACACAAAAATAGGTGCCAAAAATGTGTAAATTTACACATTTTTGGCACTTTGTTGTTTTGTGATATGAAAATAATCATTAACTTTGCATCAAAATATTGATGCTATGGAAAGAGATATTTTTGACAAACTTCGTCAATGGAAAGACAGCAAAAATCGCAAGCCGCTTTTGCTGCAAGGTGCACGTCAGATTGGTAAAACGTGGATTATGCGTGAATTTGGCAGACGCGAATTTGAATTTGTAGCCGAGTTTAACATCGACGAGACTCAGAATTTGAAACAGGTCTTTGCCCGCAGCAAAGACCCAAAACGTCTTATTGCAGATCTTTCGCTCTATACCGACGTGCCAATACAACCCGGGCGGACGCTCATCATCATCGACGAAATCCAAGAATCTGAGGACGCCCTCAATTCGTTGAAATATTTTGCCGAAAAAGCATCCGAATATGCTATCATTGCGGCGGGTTCGTTGCTCGGTGTGGCGGTCAAGAAGAAAAATATGGCTGTTCCCGTAGGCAAAGTACACGTTGTCAAGATGTTTCCGCTTACATTCCGTGAGTTTTTGCGCGAGGCTGACATCAAGACATTTCAATATTTGGAAAATCTCTCCACCCTCGACCACCTTCCCGAAATCATATTGTCGCGGCTTTTGGATCAATATCGGCGATATTCAGTTTGCGGCGGTATGCCTGAGGCTGCGGCGGATTTGCTTAGTGGCGGCGGGATGGCGGCGGTTGACGAAATTCTCGACGATATTTTGAATTTGTATCAATTGGATTTTGCCAAATATGCCTCGCCGGTGGAGGTCAACCGCATAAGCGCGATTTGGCATTCGTTGCCGTCGCAATTATCCAAAGAAAACCGCAAATTTATTTACAGCGTAGTGCGCACAGGAGCACGCGCCCGCGAATACGAAGACAGCCTTATTTGGCTCGAACAAGCAGGGCTTATTTACAAAGTCCACAACGTTTCCGCCCCGAAAATTCCGCTCAAAGCATACGAGGAACTGTCGGTTTTTAAACTTTACGCTTTGGATTGCGGACTCTTGCGCCGTTTGGCACACTTGAAACCCGAAGCCGTATTGGACGGAAGCGAAGAATACAAGGAATTTCGTGGTGCAACTGCCGAAAATATGGTGCTCCAATCGCTTGTAACCCAATCCGACGGCATCCCCAACTATTGGACAAGCGGCAACCTCGCCGAAGTGGATTTCCTTATTCAAGATTCCACCGACATCATTCCAATCGAGGTAAAATCCGGCACTCGCATCAGCGGCGGAAGCCTCTCCTCTTACCGCAAAAAATACAATCCAAACTTGCTCATCCGATTTTCATTCAATGATTTGCAATTCAACGGCGGGTTGCTGAGCGTGCCGCTACCATTGGCGGATTGGATTGGGAAGTTGGTGGAGATGGGGAGAGGGTGATGAAAAAATCTTGGCTATAACTCGATTTTTTTCGTGGTAATAACCAAAATTTTTAGTCAAAAAACAGTTTCCTAAGTGCCAAACTTGTGTAAAAACCCACAAAAACAGGTGCCAAAAATGTGTAAATATTTTTTTGCTGATAAGAGACAGATTGTTTAAATTTGCAAAAAAGAATAATATGCTTAATCTTAGCCGACAAATACCGCCAAAAATTCGTTCGGTCGCCGAAAAATCCGCCCGAAGGCACTTCCTGATAGACAAATTGAAGGAAGAGAAATGCTTTTGGAGTTATGCGCCGGGATTTGCCGACAGCGACGTGCCCGATGAAATCATCATCGAGAAAACGCTTGTTTACTTGGATTTGGACGAAATCAAGGTGCTTTTTGAACTCTATGGCAAACAAATGGTTAAGCATGTTTGGCTCGAACGTCTCGTGCCGCAAGGCGATTATCTCTATTCGCTAAACAGGTTTTTTGCGTGGTTCTATTTCCGCGTCAAAAAACCAGATATGTACATCAAGAGTATGGAAACGAGGATTTTGAATCGGAGGATGAAATGAAGGGGCTTACTGATAAAACATATAGGATTTTTGAGGCAGTATCTAAAACCGAGTGCATCAAGCCATACGTATTGGTTGGTGGAACGGCTTTAAATCTGCAAATTGGTGCACGTGAGAGCGAAGATTTGGATTTTATGCGTTGGAAAAAACGCCCCGATGAACGGCTTGAAGTAGATTGGCCAGCCATTAAAAAAGAATTTTCTTCATTTGCCAATGTTCAAAACGTTGATATTCTTGACATTGACCACATTGAGTTTTTAGTTGACGACGTAAAAATATCCTTTTATGTCGCCGACAAATATGCACCGGAGATGACGCAAATCCCCTTTCTTAACAATCTTAAAGTCGCCGACATCAATGCTATCGGTGCAATGAAAATGGAAGTTTTGCTTCGTCGTAGCAATTTTAGGGATTATTATGACATTTATTCAATTTTGCAAACAGGTGTTGATATTCAATTACTTATAGATAATGCATTAAGATATTCTCGCCACCGACTAAAATCCAAGAACCTCATTTCAATGCTCACTAATGGACAGAGATTTAGAGTTGAGCAAAATTTTCATCAAATGAACCCCGTGTATGACGTTACGGCAGAGGACATAGAGGAGTTTTTGAAGGGGAAGTTGGAGGAGCGATTGAACAGAAAACCGTAATTTTTTGGCTATAACTCGATTTTTTTCGGGGTTATAGACAAACTTTTGTATCATCTCATTTTTCCTCTTAACCCTGAGATGATACAAACTATTTGTTTATAAAGCATACCTTTTGGCTCGGATGTCGAAGGCTTCTTTACCACCTTCCATAACATCGCATATTTCTGTTTTAACTTTGTCATTTTCGATTGTACCTGAGGCTTGTATAGACAAAGTTTTTGTACTTGCAGACAAAGAAACAACATATTCTGCGTCTCCGTTCACAGGAATATTAGCGTTGTGAGTAACAACTATAACTTGTCTGTGCTTTTTGATTTCACGCATTTTATCCACTATCAGGTCATAGACAAGTTTATTATCCAAATCGTCCTCAGGTTGGTCAAGAATCAATGGACAATCACCGAAAGAAAGTATAAACGTCAAAATGGCTGTCGTTTTCTGACCTGCAGACGCTATTGTAAGAGGTGTCCATGTATTGTTTCGATTTTTGTACTGCATAACAATATCGTCCTCTGGTATCAATAAATCAATATCGTCTATTTGCTCTGCATTCAACTCCCTAATCATATTTTTAAAACGACCACCGTAATCACCATCTGATTCTCCATCGTAAATTTTACGCAATTCTTTTTTCAGATTAATGAACTCAGTTTGATGAAATACACCATGTGGAAATACTGTTTCAATAATATTATTAACCTCACTTTCATAAGTACCCCATCGTTGAATTATATCGCGAAATTTGGTTATAAAATCAACTTTGTCGCCATATTGAATTACATTTGCTTTAACTTTTTGAGTCGTTATACCACTTATAAAATTTCGTCTTTTCGATGTCAGTTCGCCCCTTTTTAAACGAATAAAATTGTAGATACTGGTAATACGCTCGTCGATGTCCTTCAATGAAACCTCTTTCTGTTCAAGAATTTTTAATTCTTCGATTTTCACGGCAATCTGTTGTGAATAATGTTCAAATTCGGTCATATCAGAAACTCCTTTGGATTCCAAATCTTTTTTCTTCTGTATAAAAGTACTTTCGTTTGCACTATAATCAGAATACAATTTGGTTGTCAACAAACTGTTATCCGTGATTTTTTTTGTTTCTTCAATTCGCTTTATAAACTGCAGCAAAGTAGCCTTAATCTCTTGCAATACCAATTGAGGGTTGTCGAATATTTTTTCAACTTCGCCTCTGTATTCGTCATCAACACCATCAAATACAAAAGAAGGCATTTTGGAAAGCGATTGTACTGCATTATTCAAAGTGTCTTTGATAATGTCGAACTTTTCTACATTTCCCTGAACTACGTCTTTTTGCACTACAAATTTTTGCCTATTGGATATTATATCCGATATGCCACTCTGTTTAAGTAAAGTGATTTTGTTATTCAAGTCGTTGATTTCTGTCTTTAGTTTTCCTTTTCCACTAATCAACTGCAAAACAGCCCTTCTCTCGGACATCGCGCTCTTATAATCGCTACACAATTGATGGATTTCTTCTTTGAGTTTTACGACTTCAGGAATCGCGCTGTCGATCCTATTTCGCAAAGAATTTGTGCTTTGCGCAATAGAATAGATCTGTTTTTGAGAATACTGTTCAGTTTTGAAAAAGTCAATAAAACCTTCATCCGTGATAGGGTTGAAACTATTTGTTTGGTAATCTAACGTTTCAACACAAGTTACTCTTCCTGCGTGTGTATAAGTAATCTTATATTCTGTCGAATCCCTTACGAAATACACTTCTATTGTAGAGTCTTCTTTTAAAACGCCTTGTTTGTCATCTTGAGTTTTAAAAAAATCCTCTTGGTCTTTTTTGATTTCCATCAAATTATCAAGATCGGAATAATTGTGGAATACACCCCTTAAAAACCGCAAAATACTTGACTTTCCACTACCACGACCACCTATAATCGTGTTTAACTGCGGATTAAAATCAATTTCAAATGCCACATCTTTCTTTGTGAGTGTTGTATTTGTAATTACGATTTTTTTAATCCACAGCGACGGTATCTTGTATGGAGCATCAGGGTGTTCATAACAATGGTACGTTCTTTCGGGCATAATCAATGCCTGTCGCAGACTTTCAAGTGTAGGTTTTTCGTCCATTTTTATCCAAGAATAGCGACTTCCTATACCACTTAATCCGTGTTTTGAAGGTTGTTCAAAATCAGGATTATCCGAAAATGTTAAGAATTTTAGTCCTCGTTCTGCGACTTTTTTCATACCATTGTATGCAACTCTAACATTATCTTCTCCTATACGGATTCTATCGGAATTTCCATAGTAAGCATTGATGATTTGCAACAAATCAGCATTGTTGTTAACTCTAAGATTCGGTTCTAAAAACTCTTGATGTACGAATTGAACACCATTAATGAATGGTAACTGAATAAAATCAGAAACAGAACTATTACTTGAACAATATGCTAAACCATTAAATTCGTCTATATGTGCCGGAATTACTAACGCACCCTTACTGTCTGCAAGTTTGGCTACATCAAGTACTGTTTTTGTGGAATGAGCATCTGATTTCGCAAAGGATTCTCGGCTAATACCACATTCGATTAAGAAATCTTCCACAAATTGTGTAGTTTTGTCTACATCAAATAATATGAGGAGATGTATTTTCGACGTATCGCACGTGATTTCAACTCCGGGAAAAACGGTAACATTTTTGTCGGCTGCCGCCGTTTTGATTTGGTCAATCATTGCGCCTGAATTATGGTCAGTCACGGCGACACAATTCAGACCGGCATCAAGCACAGCCTGAACCCATTGCTCGGCTGTTACGGTCTTATCTTTAAAACATTCACTTGCGGGTGTATGTAAATGCAAGTCGCATTTGAACCACCTTGCACCTTTATATAGTATGCTGTTCATATTCAGGTTCATTTTTAATAACACGCAAATATAAGTTTTTTTTCCGTCTTAACAAAACATTTCCGCAAAAAAAAAAATCATATTTCAATTTTTTTTCGTATTTTTGCCAAAAACCATAACGCTATGGATGAAACAAAGACTTTCCCACAAGAAATGTATGATATGTTTGGCAGAATAGCCGAACAAAACGACAGTCAATTAAGGCTTTGCAAAACTTTGGTTGCTGGTTTTAAGGCTACCGGCGAAACCGATATTAAATATATGGATTCATATATGGACAGTCTGCTTGATTTTATGGATCCAGAAAGCGATACAGAACAAGTGTATAGAGATTTCATTTCGCACATTGCCACCTTTGACCCGAAGGAAGCCAAGGAACGTCTTGATTATTTGGACGACCGTCTTGGCTACAAGTCCCACCTTGTATATGCCGCCGCAATGCTTGCCAAGCAACTTCATTCCGGTCAGAAGGACAAGGGCGGCAACGACTATTTCACGTCACATTTGTTGCAGGTGGGCAAAAGCGGTTTGGATTGGAAAGAAAAGGTGGTTGGTTTTCTGCACGATGCCGCCGAAGACACTGATATTGACGTGCCAACAATCATTGCCCGCCTCAAAGAACAAGAAAACATTTGGCTCAACAATCCCGAAGACAGGTCGTGGGTTGACGAATGGATGGACATAATAGATGATTATCCCGAAATAATCCATACTCTTACAGACGATGAATGGAACGAGATTGCAACCGCGCTAAACCTCCTCAACCATCACCTCTCCCCCACCCGCGAGGAATATATCGCCAAAATCAAAACCAACCGCCTCGCCGTCCGCGTAAAGATGCACGACCTCGAAAACAATATGGACATCAGTCGAATACCAAACCCAACTGATAAAGATTTTGCGCGATTGGAAAGATATAAAAAAGAGTATCAGGAGTTGGCTGAGGTTAATTATCCTGATTTATAAGGTTAACAACAACCTTTACCATTGTGTCCTTTTCCTCGGTGCGGCTTTCAGCAATCATTAGCGTGAGGGCAACAAGAGTATTGTCGGCTATTCGCTTGGAACCATCGGGATTGTAAAGTATGTGGTTGTTGTCCATAAACCACAGGAAAAGCGTTGCGGCAATACGTTTGTTGCCGTCGCTGAAAGAGTGGTTTTTGGTAACAAGATAGAGCAACATCGCCGCCTTTTCCTCCACCGAGGGATAAAGTTCCACACCGCCAAAGGTTTGATATATCTGTCCGATGGAACTTTTGAACGACTCGTCTTTTTCGCGTCCGAACAGCGCACTACCGCCAAATTTTGCTTTTAATGCGCTGATAGCCGCCATTGCGTTTTCGTATGTTGCGTGGAATGGTTCTGCCTTGGTTGTCTTGTCTATTTTCAACCGCTCATAGTCGTAATTATCCAACGTGTCGAGGGCATAGTTGTAGTTTAAAACAACGTCGATAAGAGCCGCTGCATCATCGGAAGTGAGTTTTTCCTGTGTCTTTATCGTGCGACCAAGAACGTTTACAAGGTTGCTCAAATCATCGTATTTCTGTTTTGAAAGGTTGTTGTTTACGGCGTAACCTTTGATGAGGTAATCTTTCAAGACTTTGTTTGCCCAAATACGAAACTGAGTGCCGCGTTTTGAGTTTACTCTATATCCAACAGAAATTATCATATCCAAGTTATAGAATGGAAGATTTCGGGTTACTGTTCGTTTGCCTTCGGTTTGAACCTGTGCAAAAAATGCACAAGTTGAATTTTCGTCTAACTCATCGGTCTTGTAAATGTTTTTGATGTGTCGGATAATGGAAGTACGGTCGGTCTGAAAAAGATCCGCCATCTGTTGCTGCGAGAGCCATACAGTCTCGTTCTCAATACGGACATCGATTTGCATCTGTCCATCGGCGGTTTGGTAGATTACTATCGGGGCGTTATTGGTCATAGATGTAACGTTTTAGTTCGTTTGCAAACTTACAAAATTTTTCAATTCTTCACAATCTTTTTCGCATTCTTTTCCTTACCTTTGTCCTCGCTTCGGAAGGAGTCGCCGTGATATTTATGCAGCCCTCGGAAAGCGTTTTTTGTTATGAGTTGGATTTTTCTTATTGCCGCATGGCTGTGCGAAACGGCCTTTACATTTTGCCTCGGCAAGGCTAAGGTTTCAGTGGATGCCCAATGGTGGGCGTGGATTTCAGCGTTTGGTTTGTTGTATGTTTTGAGCGCGGTGCTTTTGGCAAAGGCAGTGCAGGGCATTCCTGTTGGCGTTGCTTACCCCGTGTGGACGGGAATCGGAGCGGTGGGCGCAGTGCTGATTTCGCTCTTTGTCTTCAAAGAACCTGTGTCGTTTTGGAAAATATTTTTCCTCACCACACTTATCGCCTCAGTGGTAGGGCTCAAAAGTGTGGAATAGGTTCAAAAAATTACTTCTTGAACTCGCCCAAAATCTCCTTGAATTCCTGCGGAATTATCGACAAAATCTTATTGACAATTGATTGCGGAATCTCCTTGTAAAACGCCTCCGCAATGCCGCCGGTGATGCAGACGAGGGTGTCAGTGTCGCCGCCAAGCGAAACTCCAAGCCTTATCGCGCTCTCGAAATCGTTGCTTTCCAAAAACGCTATAATAGCCTCGGGCACAGTACCTTGACACGAACCATCGAAACTATA
>JAGCDD010000069.1 GCA_017651345.1 Bacteroidales bacterium
AAGCGGTGGCGAATATACCAAATACGCACAAATTCGTTTAATTCGTAAAATTAGAATTCAACTTGTTGAATTTTAATTTATTAGTAGTGATTGAATATTTGTTTCATTTGTTAAATTCGGTGTTAAATGAAAGTGCCGTGTATTCCAAAACCACTGACATACTATGATGTCAGTGGTTACAGAACTGCCGTTTTTAAAACGATTATTTAAAACCTATACTTTACGCCACCCATTACACGGATTCCGGGCTGCTCGATATACGAAAAATCAAAATACTCCTCGTCGAACAGGTTGTAAACCTTGGTGTAGAGCGTTATGCGCTTAAAACTATAGTTGGCGGCAAGGTCTACAAGCGAATAGGGGTCGTTGCCCTCGCCTACCCTATATTGATAGCGGTATTGTGCGCAGAGGGTGAAACCTTTAAACGGATTAACCTCAATATCGGCTGCCACCTTGTGACGGAGATACTCTTGCGCATATTTCGACGCTTTGATAGGCTGAGGATGCTCAATGTCGGCATCGATATACGAATATTGCGCTCCTATGCGGGTAACAAAAGCATTAGGCCATACATCCTTAAAACGAAGCGAAAAATCTGCCTCGCCACCACGTGTATCCATTTCAAAATTTCCCGAACGGTAGGTTTTGCCATCGGGTTCAGATTCGTAGATTACCCAGTCGATCATATCAGTTTTGTGCGAAGCAAAGAGAGTAACGCCAGCGTCTAAAAGTTGACCACGGCGACGAACACCAAGCGAGCAGTCGATAGCGTGTTCGGGGTCTAAGTCGCTTGTGCCAATGATGTTGGCTCCCGAATAATAAAGGTCGGTGAAGGTGGGCATACGCATAGCCGAATTGGCATTGGCATATAATTTCCAATAGATATTTGGACGATACGAAATATCAACACCCGGACACCAGCGCCACTGATAATCGAGCATAGAGTTGTAAACAGCAGGAGCAGCAAGGGCGATAGTCCAATTGTTGAGCAAGAAATCGTGCTCTAACATCACCGTGATATTGGTGCGGTGGGCAGAGTGCGAATATTGGATAGACGATTCGGCATCGATACCGCGAGTGGGGAAAAACTTAGCAGAATCGAGCATTTCGCCGAGCTTGGTGCTAAAAATCTGTTCAGAGCGCATCTCCACGCCGATAGAGCTACGACCGAGAGACGATTTAGTCCACGCATTGAAACCCATAGTAGACACATCGCAGCGGTGATAGTTTTCGCCAGCAGGCTGATCCTTGTGCCATTGATAATGGTCGTAGCGGCGGTCGAGAGCAATCACGGGATTAAAATGGAAGTTTCCGCTTGTGATTTCAGCATTGGCAGAGAGGAGAAAATGCTCGTTGCTTTCCCACTGGTCGGTAGAAGCCGCACCGTAGAAGGTGTTGGCATCGAAAGGTTTGTACGAATAGCCTGCCTGAATATCAGCCTTAACGTCATTCGCACGATAGCCACCTCTATAATATACACGCGAAACGCTGTACGATGAGTTTTTAACATCTCCGTCGTCGCTTACATATCCTGCCGAAATATTGTGAACAAAGCGGTTGGGGTTGCCGGCATTGTTGTATCCCGCATTGTGCGAAAAAACCGCCGACACATTAGCGCCGTAATATCCGTTGTCGCCTGCAAAGGTGTTTACCACGCCTTGCGATGCAAACGAATATCCGTTTTTAGAAGGATCGGCATCTACGGTAACAATATTAATAGTGCCACAAAACGACTGAGTGCCAAACACTCTTGCCGAAGGACCTTCAAGAATTTCGATACGCTCAATATCGTCGACCGAAACAGGGAAATCGGCACTGAGGTGACCTGTATGAGGAGATGAAATATTAATACCATTAAGAAGGATGGTGATTTGGTCGAAAGTGCCACCACGGAGCGAAATATCGGTTTGCACACCGTCGCCACGCTGACGAACGTCGACACCCGAAGCTGATTTAAGTATTTGTTCTACCGATGTAGATGGCGCGGCAAGAATTTCGTCGCGACTGATTACCTTTACCAGCACAGGAGTTTGCGCTCGGGTAAGAGGCACACGGCTCGAAAGTATCTTAACTTCCGAGATTTCAACATCGGGAATAGAATCCACAGCCTGTCCAAAAGCAAACACAGGCATTGTCAACATCATTGTTAACAAACTCTTAGATAAATACTTATTTATAATCATAACTTTAATAATTAATAAAAATTACCGCAAAATTACCCCCGAAATATTAATACATTATAAAGAGAGATTTAAATTTTTAGAAAGAGGCAAATAAACACTGTTTTTTTTGGAAGATTAAAATAAAAATACCATCTTTGCCCCGTGTTTGAATGTGAAAACAATTTGGGAAATAGTAAAAAGAACATTGATGTTAAAAAGAGCTTTATTAGTTACAGTCTTGCTGCTTTCCACTCTGTGCCTCCGTGCCCACCAAATCGACGAGGCAGCACATTACTACACACAAATCAAGGAGATGACATCCTTGAGCAGTTTTTCTGCCGACAGCATAAGGGCAATGGCCAACAGATTTATGGCTATGCGCTCGCCATATCTCAAAGAGATACTCAGCCAGCTTTCTGCAGAATGTATCCGCAAGGGCGATGAAGAAACCGCTTATTACACCAACCTCATTGCCGCCGTGTGCCTTAGCGACCGTGGCTACCTTGCCGATGCAATGCAGTATATCAACAACGCCATTTCGTGCAACCATTACACCGAACGTCAGCCTTACCTCAATTTCCTAAAAGGTAGAGGTTATTTTATGCAGCAAAAATACGACCTTGCTCACAAAATACTCACGCTCGTGCTCGAGGCTCCAGACTCTGATATCAACAATGTGCTCAAATGCGAGGCTTCGCGTATGGTGGCAAAATGCTACGAACACAGTTTCAACACCGTTAAAGCTCTTGAATATCTCAACTATTACAACGATACCTACGACACTATCAACTGTCTTTCGCTCAACCGCACTTGCTGCATTCTGCCTATTCAACTCCACTCAAAATATATCAAAAGAGAGGTGTTTATATCAGGTAGCGACGTTATCAACGCATTTCGCGACGAAAACGAAAAACAAAACAATACCATTTTGCTGCTCTCTATCGGAAGCATAATAATACTCTCGTTTGCAGCAATGGCAGCTACCAAATGGGTTAAGCTCTCAAAAACCAACACTCAGCTAAATATCCAAAACCAAGGCATCGAAAGCCGACAAAACGAATTGGCAGCTGCACAAGCTGGTTTAGCTTCGCTGTCGCTGATTGCCGCTCAAACTTCCAACGCTTTTCTTGTGGCAGATCATTCGGGCAAAATCACTTGGGTAAACAAAGGTTTTGAAAAATTGTACAACAAGAACCTCCGCCAATATATTCTCGAAAACGGCGAAAACCTCTTTTATTCTACCGACAAGAGTCGCAAAGACGCTCTCGAAAACTGCCGCGAACTTAAAAAGACACAAATCTGCCAGTTTAAATTTGTTGGCAACAAACAGCCAAAATGGATTCTCAGCACAATTTCGCCTGTGGTAGAAAACGACCGTATCAATCAATACGTAATAATCGAAAACGACATCACCGACATAAAAAAATCTGAGCTCAAACTCTTAGAAAACAACAGCCGTATCACTGGCAGCATACGCTCGGCAAACCTTATACAGCAACTGCTATTGCCTATGCCGCAGAGCATTGCAGCACAGTTTAGTTCGTTTGTGATTTACAAGCCAAAAGATATAGTTTCGGGCGATTTTTATTGGTTTACCCACCGCAACGATATGAGCCTTGTGGCTGTGGGCGACTGCACAGGTCATGGTGTGCCCGCCGCAATGATGAGCGTGCTGATGATTCGCATTCTCGACGAAATTACTGCCAACAAATCAGAGGTGTCGCCCGCACAGATACTCACCGAAATGCAAGACAAGGTGGTAGAAATGCTCAAACAGCGCGAAACCGACAACTGCAACGGTCTCGATATTACTATTGTTAAGATTAAACGCCACGACACCACCGCCGACCTCACTATCGCTGGTGCTAAATCGTATTTTGCATATTACCAAAACGATACACAAACCACCACCTTGGTAAAAGGAACAAAAAAATCTATCGGCGGCATAGAATCGTCGCTAAATTTTGAAGATAGAGAACTCAGCTTGGCACAAGGCGACAGAATTTACCTAAGCTCTGATGGTTTTATAGATCAAAACAACCCCGACCGTAAATGCTTTGGTAGCCAACGTTTTACCGAAATTATCAATCAAAGCGCCAATAGTCCTATTTCTGAGCAAAAAGAGATTATCGAAAACAAGTTGGCTCAATGGCAGCAAGATCAGCCTCAGCGCGACGACATCTGCGTTGTGGCACTACAAATGTAACATTATGGAAGATACCCAGCTACAACAATCGTTTGAGCAAATGCTCAACAATATCCGCAAGATTCGCCGCGAATGTCCTTGGGATGCGGCTCAAACTCCCGAATCTATCCGCCCTCTATCTATCGAAGAGGTGTACGAACTTAGCGACGCCATTATCAAAAACAGCACTCCCGACATCAAAAAAGAACTTGGCGATGTGCTGCTACACATTATATTATATGCGCTAATGGCAGAAGAAAAGGGGCAATTTAATCTCAAAGATGTTTTTGACGCACTCAACGACAAGCTCGTATTCCGTCATCCGCATATCTTTGGCGATTACAAAGCCACCACTCCCGAAGAGGTATCTAAAATGTGGGAGGCTGTTAAACTAAAAGAAAAAGGCGGCAACAAAACCATTCTCGGAGGTATTCCATCGGCATTGCCATCTATTATAAAGGCTTACAGAGTATCTGATAAGGCTGCATCGTCGGGTTTTGATTGGAACGACCGTCACGATGTGTGGGCTAAGGTTAAAGAAGAAATTGCTGAATTTGAAGCCGAAGTAGACAATATGTCGCAAGAAAAAGCCGAGGCAGAATTTGGCGATGTACTTTTTGCTATGATCAACGCCGGACGACTGTTTGACGTTAATGCCGACACCGCTCTCGAACGCACTAACCAAAAGTTTATCTTCCGTTTCAACTACTTGGAACAAAAGGCAAAAGAACAAGGTAAAACCCTTAAACAAATGACCTTAGAAGAGATGGAGGCGATTTGGAATGAATCTAAAACAATGTATAATGCATAATTATGAATTATTAATTATGAATTACGAATTATGAATTGAACAATGATTTCAGCAGATAAAATATTAGACGAAGGTATCAAACTCGTAGTATCTTACGGGCCGAAACTGCTTTTGGCTATTGTAGTTCTTTTTGGCGGTTTCTGGATTATCAAAAAGCTTAGCAAGCTGATTGCCAAATTGATGGAAAAACGCAATGTGGACGTGTCGTTGCGTTCGTTTCTTCACTCAATAATAAATGTAGCCTTAAAAATTTTGCTGATAATATCTGTATTGCAGATGGTGGGCGTGGAAACCACATCGTTTGTAGCAATGCTCGGCGCGGCAGGATTGGCAATTGGTATGGCGTTGCAAGGTTCGCTGTCAAACTTCGCTGGCGGCGTGCTAATACTCTTATTTAAACCTTACAAAGTTGGTGATTTGATTGAGGCTCAAGGATATACCGGCACTGTAGACGATATTCAGATATTTACTACAAAACTTAAAACTGCTCAGGGACGCATTATTATCATCCCTAACGCCGCACTAAGCAATGGTAATATCGTAAACCATACTGTCAACGGCATCAACCGTGTGGACATAGTTTTTAGCATAGATTACAACGCCGACATCGACACCGCCAAACAAGTGCTTCTCGATGTTGCCAAATCAGCCAAAGGTGCATTATCCGACCCAGAGCCTGTATGTGTGGTATTTTCGCTCGGCGACAGTAGCGTCAACATCCGTCAAAGCACCTACTGCAATCCTCCCGACTATTGGGATATCTATTTCTACAATATGGAGCAAGGCAAAAAAGCGTTAGACAAAGCCGGTGTTAATATCCCATTCCCACAGATGGATGTGTTTATCAAGAATAAATAACACCACACCAAAACATTATTTAAGAACTATCAAGCTTATACAAATATAATAATCACTAGTTAAATTCAAAAAACATGACAAAACAAACCTACCTCAAAGGAATTGTATTTGCAGCAGTAATGGCTAGAATGACATTGACACACACCGCTTGTGGCGATGACGACGATACAAAACCCGAACCCCAAAAACAAGAACAAAACAAAGACAACAACGAAAACCAAGGTAACGAAAACCAAGGTAACGAGAACCAAGGAAACGAAAACCAAGGTAAAGAGAATCAGGGCGGCGAAACTACCACCAAATACAAAATCAGCTTTGTGGTAGAAGGCGAAACCGACAAAATCAAATTGTCGGAAACCTCTAAAGAAGTGGCTGACGGCGAAAAAGTGGTAATATCTTACGAACTGGAAAAAGATTATGCAATCTATAGCGTAGGCGACGCTTGGCAAGACAAAGAGGCTAAAACCATCTCCTATACCTGCTACGGTGCCGACAAGGAGATAGTTATTACAGTTAAATCGGTTTACCACAAGGTTACTGTTTCGGTATCGTTTAGCGATGGCACCACAGAAGTGGTAAAAGAGGGCAACTACAAAGATGACGACGAAATTGTATATGAACTCGAAGATAAATACAAGGGATACTTTATTTCGTTTGTAACAGTTTCTGATCCTTCTATGAGCCGTGATTGGGATGCCGGCAAAGCCACCGTCAAAGTGATAAACTCTACCGAAGATTTTACGGTTACAATAAGCCTTTCGGAGTGCAACGCCGACTTAAATATTTACAAAGATAACAAATTCCTCAAAACTCTATCTATCGACAAAATAGAGCTTAACAAGGAATACGAGCTCGACATTCCTACCGAAGTTGCCAACTACGACTTTAAAGAAGTAAAAACTACTAATGATGGCATTCAAGTTAAGGTAGAAAACGGCAAAATTAAAGTTACCGTTACCAAATACGACGGTTTCGATGTTGACGTTGATTTTGTTAAGCCCAATATTCCATTATTCACCGACTCTAAGCAATCTATCGTTGGCAAAACATTTGCTGGCTGGACATGCGGATTCTCTGTTGTAAAAACCGAAGACGGCATAGTAATGAACTACTACGAAATAGTTGACGGCAAAGTTGAGATTACCAAAGTGTACAAATTTGTAAGATTCGACCAGGACTGGGTTAACCTCTTTGCCTTAGACAACGAACAATTCGATATTTACATCGAAAGCGAGGGTGGTAATGATTACAAAATTCAGAAAACCGTACACAACGGCTCTGCAACCGAAATCTTTGCAATTACCGAAGTTGAATCGGTAGAAGCAATGAAAACCGAAATACTCTCACATAACTAATCTTCCTGTCCGCAACATTCATACATCATTATCATTGTATAAGCTTTAGATAATTGCGGACTGTTAGATTATTGAAAACAACACACCTCTGAACAATTCGAATCCAGAGGTGTGTTTTTGTGTATCAATCTATTAAAGGATTGACATTTTGGAGTTATTTCTTATAATTGTAATTTGTGCCAATAATATTACCCTCTTGACCAACAACCATTACCCTGCCGCATTCGCCATGTGCACCTTTGCCAATACACTCACCATTCCCAACGCCTTTAATTACCTTAATTTCAGTAATTTCGTCAGAAATAGTAATATCTCCACATACTCCGTACCATCCACCTCCAATAGCAGCAGCATAACTACCTCCATTAACCTCAATAATTCCTCCTGCGATAGTAATATTGCCGCATGCATCCCTACTGCCAATGCCAGCAGAACCTTGACCTCCTTTAGCAGTTAAAGTACAGTTATTAATATAAATATCTTTACATTTAGTACCAATACCAGATCCGTCTAAAGCACCTGTAGCAGTGATAATTCCTCCGTTAATAGTAATATTACCACAATATCCTATACTATCCTCGTCGTACTGAGAAGTTCCTCCGATACCAGTTCCCTGTTGAAACGCTACTGCTGATATAGTACCTCCATTAATTGTGATATCCTTACAATTACTTGCACTACCTGCACCTATTGCAGATGCCACAAGACCTCCTGTTACAGAAATATTACCACCATTAATAATTATATTACCACAGTTGGCAGTATGACCTGCTCCTATACCAGCAAACCTTTCGTCCGCTTTAACTGTAATAATGCCGCCATTGATTTCAATATCACCATATTCATCATAGTCACCTTCATCTGGTCCAGCGCCAATGCCCGCTCCGCTACCAATTACCTCCAATTTACCAGTACCTTCTGGTCCTCCTTTAATAATCAACTTTGTACCTGCCTTTCCTATTTGAATTCCAGCGTTTTGTTTACCTGAAGAACGTACTAAATTATTAGTTCCATCTTCGATAATAATTGTAGCGTTTCCAAGACATTTTATACTTGGTAAAAAATCATGCTGAAACATAAAATTTTCTCTATCATCATCACTAATAGTGGCATTACGGAGAGTGACAGTAGCATCAGGAGCTATTGAAATATACAATTTGGTACTCAACTTACCTGTTAAAATATCATTGTCTTGAGCCTCATAATTAGCTGTTAAAGTTGAGAGAACAACAATATTTCCTTGCACAACCTCATTGTGTCGAACACTTTCTGAAGAATATTGAAAATTATTCATAACTTCATCGTTGCAATAAGCAACAATAGGAAACAATACTGCCAACAACGGCATCTTTGTTAAAAGATAGTGTGTAAACTTCATAATTTGAACATTTTAGTATTTATAGTTAAAATTAATTTTGGTAACAAAAATAGAAAACAGTTCGCTCATAACAAAAAAATAGAGAATAATAATCCCTGAAAAAAACAAAAACCGCACACCATATACTAAATACAGCGTGCGGTTTTTGTTCTATCTATGATTATGAATTATTTCATTCCCTTAATAATTCCGTGTTTTGATTTATTGATAAACTTGATAATCTCGTCGCGTTCGGGACATTGAGGAATATCGCTTTCGAGTTTTTCGAGGGCGTGGGTCATATTCAAACCCGATTGGAAAATTATGCGGTAACAATCGTGGATGAGGTTGATGGTATCTTGCGAAAAACCTCTACGGGTAAGTCCCACGATATTGATACCAGCGTATTGCAGCGGAGAACGTCCGCATTTTACAAACGGGGGAACGTCTTTTTGTACGCCCGACATACCGCTGGTCATAGAGTGCATACCGATGTTTGAGAACTGCAAAACGGCTGTTCCTCCACCAATCACAGCCCAATCATCTACTGTTACCTCGCCTGCAATCTGTGTTGCGTTGCTGATAACGATGTGGTTGCCGAGCACGCAGTCGTGTCCCACATGACAGTAAGCCATAATAAGGTTGTTGCTACCAATCACGGTCTTGCCCTTTGAGGCTGTGCCGCGGTTAAGAGTAACGCACTCGCGAATAGTATTGTTGTCGCCAAGTTCGAGAGTGGTGTATTCGCCCACGAATTTAAGGTCTTGGGGAATAGCGCCAATGCACGCACCCGGGAAAAACCTATTGTTTTTGCCTATACGTGAACCCGACATAATATGAACGTTAGAAATAAGCGTGCAACCGTCGCCTATCTCTACGTCATCGTCCACAACGCAAAAAGGACCTATGGTAACGTCTTTGCCAATTTTTGCGTTGGGGTGTACTTCGCTAAATTTATGTATCATATTAATCAGTATGTTAACGGTTTTTTGTTATCATTGCGGTAAGTTCGCCCTCGCTTACAATTGAGCCGTTTACAAATGCTTGTCCGCGCATTGTTACAATGCCGCGGCGGATTGGCTCGGTGAGTTCGAGTTTGAATACGAGTACGTCGCCAGGTATTACTTTGCCTTTAAACTTAACTTTATCGATTTTAACGAAATAGGTTGAGTAATGTTCGGGTTCGTCAACATTGCTAAGCACAAGGATACCACCGGTCTGAGCCATTGCCTCAATCTGAAGTACGCCCGGCATTACGGGTTCGCCAGGGAAGTGTCCTTGGAAGAAAGGCTCGTTGAATGTAATATTCTTGATACCCACAATTTCGGTTTTGGTCATCTCTATAATCTTATCTACCAACAAGAAAGGATAGCGGTGAGGCATAATCTCCTTGATGCGGTTGATATCGATGATGGCGGGTTTGGTGATGTCAAATTCTACCTTTTGACCCTTTTGTTTTGATTTCTTGATTTCTTGACGGATAAGTTTTGCAAACTGAACGTTGGAAGCGTGTCCGGGACGTGTTGCAAGAATTTTACCTTTGATAGGCATACCGATAAGTGCAAGGTCGCCAACAAGGTCGAGAAGTTTGTGACGTGCGGGTTCGTTGGCAAAAATAAGTTCCTCTTCGTTGAGGATGCCACGACCCTTGGCGTTTACACGTGGACGACCGAGTTTGTCGCTCAGTGCGTCGAGTTCTTCCTGTGTCTTCTCCTGATCCATTATCACAAGGGCGTTGTTGAGAGTGCCGCCTTTGATAAGGTTGTTGTTGATAAGGTATTCAACCTCGCGCAAGAAACAGAAAGTTTTGCAGGGAGCAATCTCTTCGGCGTATGTTTTAAACGAGTTGAGGGTGGCGTACTGGTTGCCAAGCACGGGCGAATTGTAATCCACCATCACGTTAAACGAGATATTGTCGTCGGGGAAGGTCATAAGTTCGATACCTTTCTCCTCGTCGCTATAGTTGATGTTGCTCTTAACCTCGTAGTAAACTTTCTCAGCCTCCTGCTCCACAATGCCTGCCTCCAAGAGGTTTTTAACAAATGTAGCCGAGCAACCATCGAGAATTGGGGTTTCAGGAGCATTGATTTCGATAAGAATATTGTCGATGCCGAGAGCATAAAGTGCTGACATTACGTGCTCGATGGTGCCAACCTTTGCGCCGTTTTCTTCAACGGTGGTGCTGCGGGTGGTGTCGGTAACGTTGTCTACTATCGCGCGAATTTCGGGTTGGTTTTCAAGGTCGATACGTTTGAAACGGTAGCCGTAGTTTTCGGGAGCGGGCTTGAATGTCATCTCTACTGCCACGCCTGTGTGCAAGCCTTTGCCTTTGAGAGTAGCGCCAGCCTGCTTTATGGTTTTCTGTTTTTCTGCCATCTTATTTTAGTTTTTCTTGGAGTTCTTTAATCTGTTTCTGTAATTCGTAAACCTGACGGTCGAGGTCGGGAAGTTTCTTGAAGATGATGTGGCTCTTGTAGAAGCTCTTCAACGGAATGGCCGGAGCGCCGAGGTAGTATGTAGATGTGTCGGTGATAGCCGCGTCGATACCCGACTGTGCGCCAATCTTTGCGCCGTCGGCTACGGTGATGTGTCCGGCGAAACCAACTTGACCGCCTATCATACAGTTAGCTCCGATCTTTGTGCTGCCTGCTATGCCGCATTGTGCTGCCATAACGGTGTTGCTGCCTACGTGGCAGTTGTGAGCCACCTGGATAAGGTTGTCGAGTTTTGCACCCTTGTGGATAACGGTGCTGCCCATAGTGGCACGGTCAACGGTGGTGTTAGCACCAACTTCCACATTGTCTTCTATAATAACGTTTCCGATTTGAGGTATCTTGGTGTAAGTGCCGTCTTTTTCGGGTGCGAAACCAAAGCCGTCGCCACCGACAACCACACCAGAATGAAGGGTAATGTTGTTGCCCAAAACGCAGTCGGAATATATTTTAACGCCCGGATAGAGGGTAACGTTGTCGCCAATTTTAACATTCTTGCCCACGTACACTTGGGGATATGCCTTGAAGTTTTTGCCTATCTTAACACCTTTGCCAATGTAGGTGAATGCGCCGATGTAGCCGATCTTGGCCTCTTCAGCCTTGAACTCACCGGCTTCGATCATCTCGTTGAGCTTCATGCCCGCGGCGATGCCGGCGAGGTATCTGCCCTCATAGATGGATGCGACCGCGTTGAAGTAGTTGGACAGCTTCTCGGTGTGGGCCTTGGTGCCGGTGGCATGGCAGAACCATACATCGGGGAACTCCTTGGCAGCGGAGATCATGAAGTCTTCATGACCGAAGCTGTCGGCGAACACGACGGAGCATCCGGAGTCGGCGAGCTCAGCTGCTGTCTCGTAGCATTTCTCGGACTCGGGGACGTTCGTGCGGAGAACATAATCTACGCCAAGCTCTTCACAGGCGGCTTTAGCTGCGTTGATGAAGTTGAGGTCGTAGGTGGAGTTCTCGTCGTGCAGGAAGATGAAACCGACCTTGAACTTTGCGGGGTCCGGTTCCGGTTCGGGAGTGGGGGTCACGTCCTCTTCTTTCTTTCCGCAGGCAGCCAGGGAAAGAGTAAGAATGAGGATCATCATGAGTGCGAAGAACTTTCTCATTTTTTCCTCCATATATTGTCAAAAATGATTGACGCAAATATCAAAACCGTCGGATGACGGCAGATAACAGAAAGGGGGACTTCGATGAAGTCTCCCACCGGATGGACGCAGAAGCATCTGCAGCGTCCGCCGATAGTCCGGCATTTCTTCGGCTGCCGGGTAGAGACTTCAAAACCGCATTCTTTGAATTATATCGACCAGATCATTCAGTTTTAAATAAAAAATCCCGCCGAGAACCTTCAGGCTCATCCACGGGTATAAAGAGGCTCAACACCGGACTGAATATAATTGTGGAAGCAATATATCACGATGCGTTTACCTCGTCATTTTCACTGCTTATATTTTGCCATATGCGCTCAGTCAAAACAAGGAGAACGGCGCTTCGGCAGTTGGGAACTTTCCGCATAAAAGACGTCTGCTTTTGTGTATTTTTGCCAAAGAGGAGACAGGACGGTAACAGGTCAGATGCCGCACGCGGAGAAACGGCGGAAAACAGAACAGTCACCTGCGGAAGACCGCAGATAACTGAGTAGATACTGTTCGTGATATCAGGGCATCATATCTTCTGTCAGCTGCTGGGGATCCGGTGCCTTGTACTCAAGGGTGACCGGCTTTCCGCTGTCGAAGAAGTCAGTCAGGACGATCCTGCCTTCGGCGACGGAAGAATAATCGATCATGATATACATGCTCCTGTCGGAGTCGGCGAGATCGATCCTGGGCCAGAAAGTTGAGTCTGAGGTCCTGTCCTCGAATTCCGAGACTGTCCCGCTCATGGCTGGTCCAGTAAAGGGGATCCCGAGACTCACTACATGGTCACCCGACGCCGTGCTGTAGAAATAGGCGGACAGGGTGGTGCCGTTCTCGTTCTTCCCGACCCATGCGCCGTCAAGCATGTACCATGCCTGTTCTATGTTATGTCCGTAGATCGCGCCCCAGTCGAAGCTCTCCCATTCCAGACAGGAGAATCTCCACTGACAGTACTCTCCGCCGCCCGCGAAACATGTGAACATGATCCTGCTGTCATCCTCGATCGACAGCCTGGCTTCGACGGAGAAAGCGTCATGCCCGCTGTCCATCTCGGACTCTTCCACTTTGGGCATATATATGGTCATCTCGTAGATGCCGCCGTTCTCCCTGATATCGGTAACGGTGCCTCCCAGCATGTAGCCGCTGGCCAGGATGCCCTGGGT
>JAGCDD010000070.1 GCA_017651345.1 Bacteroidales bacterium
CCGAAACTCCTGCTGATAATCCTCGGTGGTTTTTTTGGTAATGAGGCGGGTGTTTTCGAGGTTTTTCTTGATCGAAAGCAAAATTTGGTTGGGGTTGACGGGTTTGATAAGATAATCAGCCACATTGTAGCCCACAGCATCATCCATAAACTCTTCGCCGTCGTTTTTGGTAATCCTTACGCAGGGGATGTCGGGCTTTATATTCTTGATTTCGCGCAGAGTCTCCAAACCGCTGAGACCCGGCATATTTTCGTCGAGGAAAATTATATCGAAAAAATTGTTTTTTACCAATTCGAGCGCGTCGTTGCCGTTGTAGGCGGTTTCTATTTCGTAGCCCTTGCTTTTGAGAAACAGAATCTGCACTTTCAGCAGGTCGATTTCGTCGTCCACCCAAAGAACCGTTGCCTTTTTAGTGTTTGCAGTTTCCATTGTTCCAAGGGTTTAGTCGTTATGGTTGCGGACAATTCCGTGAAGAATAATTTTGAGCAGCGCGTCAATACGAGTGGTAAAAATTTCGGGGTTTTCGGTGCGCAGAATATAGTCTTCGATACCCTTCACCGCCATAATTATTGCCACCGACGCCATATCAAGGTTGGTAATGCTGAAATATTTTTTCTCCACTCCCTCTTCTAAGATATTGTGAAACACGCGAATTTCCTCGTTGTCGTAAAAAATATTGAGGCGGCGTACAAAATCAATGTGGCGAAGACGGGTGTTTTTGAGCGCGGAGTGAAAATTGTTGTACACCTTGATGGTGTTCATTCGGGTGATGATGTAGGTTTTGATTTTGTCGGCGGGATTTTCGTTGCTGTTGATAGAGTCGATCATATTTCGGCGGAAAGCGATAGCCTCTTTCAACACCACAGCCTGAAAAATCTGCTCCTTGCTTTTAAAATAGTAGTAAATAGAACTCTTGCCCTTGCCTACCGCCTTGGCAATGTGATCCATACGGGTTTTGTCGTACCCGTATTTATTAAAAACCTGCCTTGCAATTTTGATAATAGCATCGCGGTTTTTGTTTTTTTTGAGTGATTCGTTTTGATCCATTTTGATACTATTTTTTCGCATTTCAAAGATAAAAGAGATTTGCGGAAATTGCAAATGAAATGCGGAAAAATTTTTTGTATATTTCTGAAAAACCGTTGCTGCTACAACTCCAACCTTTCAATCTTTCCTATCACTGCTGAGTTTTTCATCTCTTTTTCAAGTAGATAGAACTCTTCGTGGGCTACTTTTTGGGTGATGATGCCGTTGCGGAGAACGTGGATTTCGTCGCAGGTGTCGCGGAGGGTTGAAAAAATGTGCGAGGAGATTATAACTGTTTTGCCTAACTCTTTGAGACGGTGGAGTATTTCGGTGAGAATGATGCTGCCGTTGAGGTCGATGCCGTTGAAGGGTTCGTCGAGGATGAGGATGTCGTTGCCTTGCAAAAGGACGGCAAGCAAGGCGAGTTTTTTGCGCATTCCCGTGGAATATGTGGTAATGTATTGATTTAGAGGAAGGTCGAAGATGTTATTCTTGTCTAATTCGGGTAACTTTTTGTTGCGGGCATTGCACAAAAGACGGATGTATTCTTCTCCCGTTATCATGGAGAAAAAGAACGGTTCGGCGGTGAGGTATCCCAAATGGTCTTTGAGTGGAGAAATTTGACTAACTATTTCACCGTCAAAACTTTCTAATCCGGCTATGCAGCGAAACAATGTGGTTTTGCCTGCGCCGTTTTCGCCAATGATGCCGCAGATTTTGCCACGTTGAAACTCTATTGAGAGGTTGTTTAAAACCGTTTTTTTGCCAAAACTTTTGCTTAAATTCGTTATCTTAATCATCGAGAAATGGTTTTAACTGGTTGATAGAGCGATAATAAAAGTATGGAATTGCCACCAATACCGACGGCGGAAACATCAACACCAAAATCAGCATTATAGTTACCGACATTCCCAAGCCGTCGGGATACGACGAATATTTTGCCAACACCATAGTAATCAAAAAGATAGTTCCAACGGCAATGGCAATTAGTATCAATAATATTTCGGAATAAAAGCAAACCGACAGCAATGCTATTGGCGGCAGAGCCATAAAGAAAGCGTTTTTAATTGCTTGTAATACTTTGTATCTTAAAAACTTGCGTGGTGTTTTGGCAAAAATCCAAACATGATATTCGTTTTCGGGTTTTGAGTAATAACTTGCTGCTATGAGGTAAACCGCCACAATGATTGCTAATCCTAAGTTTAAATTGTTGACATTCACTGCAATAACTGTTATTACGTAAACCAATGCTATTAAATAGAATGTATATCTGAACCCTGCGGTAAATTCAAAAGGATGTTTTGAATATGGAGTGGGTATTACAAAACCTCCATTTCCCCTAAATGTTATCAATGAAGAAACGATTGACAATATTATAATTATTGCTACTTGATTAAAGCATTGGTTTAATATCAATGCCGCAACAAACGGCAACGAAATAATGAGGTTTTCTATAATCCTTATCTTAGTTTTCTTGCCTTTGCCAAATGTAGTTTGCAGAAAATCAGAGCGTTGTTTGTTGCTAAGCGGCATTTGAGCCATTGAGCAAGCCCCAATCAAAATCCACGGTGCATATTCTTCTACTCTATAAAACAGCGCTTTAACAAATCCAATAAACAAACCCAACAACAATATATACCCAATCACCGGATTAATCCCGAACTCTTGCATCCGGCGGTTTAGCATTGTGAATTGCAGTTGAAAATATTGGCGCATAAGGTTACTATTTTGTTGCTGCAAATATAGAATTTTGCAAAGTTAATCTGTCTTGATTTTTGTTAAGATAAATTAATTAAATTCATTTACCAATTAAATTTTGCTCATATCTTCTTTTTTTTATTACCTTTGTGCGTTGAAAATCAAGAGTACAATGAGCAGAAAAGTGATATTTGCATTGGCTTGTGTGATGACCTTCACGATGGTTTGGCTGATTTATATTCAGGTGTCGTGGTTTAAGGAGGCATTGAAAATGCGCAAGCAGCAGTTTAGCGCATCGGTAAACCGTTCGCTTTATGGCGTTGTGCAAAAATTGGAGGAGAGCGAGGTGGTAACGCATCTCAAAAATGAGGTTATCGCCGTTAATTTCGACTCCGCTTCGGTGGGCAAGCCTGTGCCCAATATCAATGTGCACGGTCGTAGACTTGTCGACAGTATGCTTCGCGATACTTCGGAGGGTAAAATCCTTGTGCTCAGTAGCGATTCTGCTACAGTTTCGATTCTTCAATCGGGCGACCATAAAATTCCTACCGAACAGACCATCGACCGCGAAGAGTTTCAAGAAAAGGTGATGGCGCGTATTCACAACAAGACTGTCTTTGTAGAAAATCTTGTAAATCAGTTGATTCGCAAAAAAATCAACATCGAAGACCGCATTTCGCCTCCAATTATCAACCAACATCTTAAAACACAGTTTTCGTGCAACGGTATCGATACCGATTACGATTTTGCCATCCGCGGCGAAGACAATCAATATTATTTTAAAACCGCTGGATTCAACCCCGACTCTGTGCCGCAAACCTATCAGATAACGCTCTATCCCAACGACATAGTGTCGCCGCCGTGCTATCTTGTGGTATATTTCCCCGACGAAAACAAGGTTTCGCTCAACTCTATTTCGCGGCAGGGATTTGCCTCGCTTGCCCTTACACTTATTATTATGCTCACTTTTATGGCAACGCTCGTGATAATTTTCCGTCAGAAGAAACTCAGCGAGATGAAAACCGACTTTGTCAACAATATGACGCATGAGTTGAAAACGCCTATTTCGTCGATTTCGCTTGCCTCGCAAATGCTTAAAGATAAGACAGTTTTGAAAAACGAGCAGATGTTCGACCATATATCGCAAGTGATTGAAGACGAAAGCAAACGTCTTGGTTATCAGGTAGAACGAGTTTTGCAGATGGCTGTTATTGAGCGCGGAAAGGTAAGAATGAAGGTTAAAGAACTTTATATCAATGAAATAATCAAAAAAGTTGTTAATTCGTTCGACCTCAAAGTTAAAGACCGTGGAGGCGTGATTATTACACGTCTCAAAGCCCACGACGATTTGATTGACGGCGATGAAGTTCATATTACCAATCTGATTTTCAACCTTTTGGACAATGGTCTTAAATATACCGAAGGCACGCCCAAATTGGAGGTTACTACCGAAAACGTTAAAAACGGCATCGAAATTTCTGTAACCGACAATGGCATAGGTATTTCGCGCGAAAGTCAAAAACATATTTTCGACCAGTTTTACCGCGTACACACTGGCAATGTGCACAATGTCAAGGGATTCGGTATCGGTCTCAGTTACGTTAAGTGCGTGGTAGACGAACATCAGGGAAATATCAGAATTAAATCTGAAGTTGGCAAAGGAACAACTTTTTATATATATTTGCCATTTAGTTTGAAATAAATGTTACACATTATAATATAGTAAAAAATGGAAAAAACAATTCGCATATTATTGGCCGAAGACGATGTTAACCTCGGCTCGCTTTTGAGGCAGTATCTCGAAGCCAAAGGATATTCTACCGACCTATTTAACGATGGAGAAAAAGCCACCGACGGTTTCCGAGCAGGTGTTTACGACATCTGCATCCTCGACATTATGATGCCCAAAAAGGACGGTTTTGCTGTGGCTTCTGATATTCGTGCTATCAATACCACAATTCCTATTATCTTCTTGACTGCCAAGAATTTAAAGGAAGATGTGCTAACTGGTTTCAAAATTGGTGCCGACGACTATATTACCAAGCCGTTTAATATGGAAGAACTCTTACTCCGTATCGAGGCTGTGCTCCGCCGTTCGGGTGCTATGGAAACCGAATCGGTATCTATTTATAAATTAGGTAAATACTCGTTTGATTGCAACAAACAGCAGTTGCAGTTTGAAAACGATGAGCCCGAAAAACTCACCACCAAAGAAAACGACCTTCTCCGTTTGCTTTGTGTAAATATCAACAAGGTTTTGGAGCGCAACTACGCCCTCAAACAGATTTGGGACGACGACAACTATTTCAACGCCCGCTCTATGGACGTGTATATTACCAAACTCCGCAAAAAACTCAGCAACGACCCCACTATCGAAATTCTCAACATTCACGGTAAGGGTTACAAGTTGATTGTTGGCGAAGAAACTGTTTAATTGTCAATGAGTTTTAATTATAGGATAACAATTTTAGCCGTTGCGTTGGTGGCTGTGTTTGCAGGGTGTAGCAACACCAAAAACACTGCCTCGCGCCGTGCGTTTCACAATTTAACTTCGCATTACAATGTCTATTTCAATGCCCGAGAGTATTACAACGAGGGTGTGCAAAAAATTGAGACAGATTTGCAATGCGATTATACCGAAATTTTGCCCGTGTTTAAGGTAGACGCTCCGGGTGCTGCCGATATGGCGCGTGGCGATATGGAATCGTGCATTCAAAAATGCGGCAAAAATATCCTTACTCACTCCATAACTGCCAAACCTAAAAAGCATTACGGTAGGGGAGGTATGGATCAGAGCGAACTCGAGTTTTACAACAAGCCCGACTTTTGCAAATGGATCGACGACACCTATCTGCTGATGGGCAAGGCAAACTATGTGGCAGCCGATTACGACCGTGCCGAAAGTTCGTTCCGCCTTGTTACCACACGGTTTAAGCACGAACCTGCCAAGTTTGAGGCGCAGATGTGGCTTGCTAAAACTATGTCGGCGCAAAAAAACTATACCGAGGCTCTCGAAATTATCAACAAACTCAACGCCGACAAACGTCATCCCAAAAAACTCGACCGTGGCATACTGATGACCTACGCTGATATTTATATTGCAGTTCGTCAGTATGATGAGGCTCTCGAAGCTCTTAAAAAAGCTGTTGAGATTACCAAAAACAAAAACAAACGTGCTTGGCTTGTGTATATTATGGGCGACATCAACCGTCGCTGTGGCAACTACAACGAGGCTCGTCAAAACTATTTGGATGTGATAAAAATCAATCCCGACTATGCCACCGTGTTTAATGCCAAAATCAATCTTGCAACAGTTTTTGAGCAGGATGCTGATGTGGATAAAATTATTTCAGACCTTCAAAAACTTGCCCGCGACGAAAACAACGCTGAATATAAAGATCAGATTTACTATGCAATAGCCGAGGTTTACCGACGCAGCGGCAACATCGACCGTGCGCTCGATTATTACAAACTTTCGGCTCACGAAAGCCGCACCAACGATATTCAAAAGGCGAAATCGTATCTCGCTTCGGCAAATATCTATTTCGACCGTCACGACTATATCAACGCCCAAAAATATTACGACAGCACAATGTCGTATCTGCCCAAAACGTATTCTGATTATGATGAGATTTCGCAAAAAAGCGAAAACCTCTCGTTGTTAACAGGTTATATCAATCAAGCCAATTATCAGGATAGTATTCAGCGTGTGGCTAAAATGCCAGAAAGCCGTAGAAACCAAATTGTTACACAAATTATTGCTCAAGTGGCAGCCGAAGAAGCCGCCGCCAATCAGCCTCAACAATATTACAGTGGAGGCGACAATAGTTACGGTGTGCAATACAC
>JAGCDD010000004.1 GCA_017651345.1 Bacteroidales bacterium
AACGGTGTGCTCGACAAGATTGTGCAGATTCTCCGTGAAGAAAAACGAATTATGAAACAAGCGGAAAGCAATTCACAATTGAAAATTGAAAATTGAAAATTCACGATTGACAATTCACGATTGATAAATAATAATTAATATGAAACACCTTATATATATAGTAGCAGCAATGTTGATGGTGGCAGCTTGCACAAGTGCTCCGCAGGGCAACCAAACCGCAGAGCAACAGCAATCCACCGACTCTATTGTAAAAAAGGGCAGCTTTAAGTTCGACACCACAGTGTTTAACTTTGGCAACATACTCGAAGGCGAGCAGGTGAGCACTGAGTTTTCGTATCTCAACACTGGCAAAGCCGACATCATTATCTCTAAAATAGAGACATCGTGCGGCTGCACAGTGCCCGAATACGACAAAGACCCCGTAAAACCCGGCAACAGAGGTTCGATACGCGTGCGTTTCGACAGCAACGGCAAAAGCGGTACTCAATACAAAACCATCAGAATATTCTCAAACAGTGAAGAGGATATTTTTGAACTTGTGATCACTGGCGAAGTAAAACACGAATTATAAACATATAAATATTAATACATGGACACATTATTTACACTCCTTACAGCCGCTGCCGACCCATCTCAGCAACCGCAAGGATTCAGCGGGTCGTTTATCTTTATGGTAGTAGCCATGATAGCTGTATTCTATTTCTTTATGATACGCCCTCAGCAAAAACGTCAAAAAGAACTTCAGAAGTTTCGCGACGAACTTAAAGCTGGCGACAAAATCGTTACCATCGGCGGCATCCACGGCATAGTACAGTCGATCAACGAATCAACAATCATTGTGGCTATCTCCGAAAACGTTAATGTTAGCTTTGAAAAATCGGCTATCATCAAAGACAACTCTGATATGCCCCAGCAACAGTAGATGATTTAACACTAATAAAAAACACACGTATTAACACGAATGATACGAAAAACTTCGTTTTCATTCGTGTTTTTTTTGTGCGCACAACTACGTTTTACAAAAAGTATTATTAATTATGAATTATGCATTATTCATTGTATAATGGTCTTAATCAAAACTTTGCGAATGCTTAACGCCGTTTGTTTTGTGGTAAAATAAAAAGGGCATAATTTTGCGCCGACTTAACAAAACAACCAAAACAATGAATAACCTTATTAGAACCGGTGCGATGGTAATCGCACTGACTCTGGCTGGCAGTACGGGCAGTCCGTTAATGTCAGAACAGAACCCAAAGCTTGAATCGACCACTGCCGAAGGAAACGAATTTGACCTTGACCATGCGCTCGACCAAAGCTGGAAACAAAACTACGAAGAAGTTATAGCCTTTATTAAACAACACGAAGGCTTTGCCAACGGACACGCTTATCGCTGCGTTGCTGGCAACCTCACAATCGGCTACGGCCACATTATCCGCAAAGGAGAACATTTCCCCACACAAATTACCAAAGAGCAGGCAGACAGCCTTCTACGCTCCGACTTCCGTCAGGCAATACGCACAGCCGAACGCCTCACCAACCTCAAAGGAAGCCGCAAACTTGCAGTAGCACACTTTATATTTAGCAAAGGTTGTGGAGCTTTCACCAAAAGCACTCTCCGCAAAGAAATTGCTCTCAATGGAGACATCGACCGCGAGTTTATGCGCTGGTGCTGGTATACCAAACCCGGAACTAAACAAAAAGTAAAATCAAAAGTAGCTGAAGGCATATCTCGCTGGGAATGCAAGATGTGGCACCGCGACGACAACCTCTATGCTTGGGGTAGATACTTTGAATAATTCACAATTATAGATTCACAATTATAGATTCACAATTTTGAATCTATAATTTCTCAGCAGAAATCACCACATCGCCGTCTTGTATGGCGTGAAGGTTGTCGATACCGTCAACAACTGAGGCAAAAACACTGCTGCGGAAACTGCCCACCACATCGGGACTCAGTGTTGCAAACCATTTGTTGCTAAACACATTCATCTCGGTATTGGGCGCAAGCGATACACAACCCTCCGACACAGTGCCGAAATATGGTTCGCACGGAATCACCACATCGCGAGTCTGCTCAAATTCTGAAATACTTCCATCGTTGGCAATGATATCGGGAGAACGGAAAAAGAGCGTGGTATTGTTGAAATATCCAGCCTCCACAAGTTTAAGGAAATATTGCACAGCCACAGGAGCTTGATTTACCTTTAGTTGCAAAACCACATCACCACGAGAGGTTTTAAGTTTCACCTGTTGGTCGGGCTCGATATTCACTATGTAATTCCAATCGGGCATTACAAAAGTGTTTTCGCCCTTATATTCAATATCTTGACCGTTGATAGTTTTGATAGCGGCAAGAATCATACGGTAATATTTTTCGTCTTCGGGCAGGCTGCATTTGTTGAGAGCCTGATTTAGATAATAAGTATTGCCTACAAAGAGCTGAAGCTTGTCGAAATGATCGGCAATAGTGGCGGCAGCAAGAGCGGCAAGTTCGGGAGTGCCACGCACCACAGTTTTACGGAAAATCTCATAAAACTCTTTGTAAAGCGACGTGTTGCCCTCCTTAACACTGCGGCGACTTGCGGCATCAAATCCGGGCTGTTCAAACATATAAATCAGAGCCTTAAGAGCCGACATACGGGTAACGCGGTTTTCGGAATAGAGAATTTGCCATTCCACAAACCTAAATCCCTGAATACTTGAACCGAGGGCAAGCGTAAGAGCCTCGCGTTCGCAGATATTGCTTGTTACGCCGATACCCTCCACAATAGCATCGGTGAGGGCTTTGATATCGTTGGAATATTTAAGCACTGCGCCACGCATAATGGCACGCGATTTCCAGCAAGTGATATTGTCGGACATTTGACGGTAGAGCACAGTATCAGCCTTGACACCCTTGTTGAGAATAAACTCGGCAGCCTTAGAAGCAATACGGTCGTCGGCATTGTAGGCAAGATCTACCATCTCTTGTTTAAAATCTTTGTATTTAAAACTTGAACACGATTCGATGGCTGCAATCTTGATACGGTAGTCGATAGTATCTTGAGTAATAATGCGCTGGAGAAGATATTGCGACCGTTCGGTATGGCAGTTGCGCATAGCACGGGCAATATTTGTTTGCAGCGATACAATACTTGAGTTTTTGTAAGCCTGCGCCAAAATATCGGTATATGGCGTAAGGTCGTCGTTGTAAGCGGCAAAAAACTGAGCAGCCACATTTTTGATATGGTCGTCCGCCTTACGGTCGGCAATAATTTCGGCAGCCTTGGCAAGAGCCTGAGGTTTTTGTAATCCATTGTTTAAAAACATACAGAGAGCCTCCATCTGAGCCAAAGCCATTTGCGGCTGAGCAGGCAGATAGTGTTGCGAACAAACAAAATTGAGCTCATCATCGCCTCCGCACAAACCGAGAGCCACAAGAGCAGCCTGACGCACCTCATCGTTTTTGTCCATAGCAATAAGGGCGCGGAGTTTTTCGCAAGCGGCACGGTGCTGAATTTGACCAAGGGCGTTGACAGCAGCAAGGCGCACACCAGAATCATCATCACCAAGCAACGACATCACGCTCATCATGTTGAGGCTGTCGCGCATAGCACCTATAGTGTAAGCAGCCGCCTTACGGTATTCGGGGAGTTCGGAGCTAATATATTTTACCAAATCAGACGAAGAACCGGTAAATCGGCAATTGTAAATACGCTGAAGAGTGGCATCGCGGTAAATATTCGCACCCGACAACGAAGATTCGCCTCCGCCATTGTTGCACGAAACCAATATTACCATCAGTGCCAATATACTAAGAATCAGCCTTTTCATGATCTTTGAGTGTATATATCTTTCTTTTTTCAGTTATACCTATATTTAGATGTACGGTTACAGACTTACAATAAACGTTCCAAACGTTGCGTAAAGTGGTATGTAAAATAATTGTAAAATTCTACATTTTTATGAAATTTAGGATTACAGATATTAGTTTTTTTATTATATTTGGTTTCGGAAAATTAGGGAAAATACGCAATGGATAATAGAGATATAAACATTCATCATCAAACAGATTGCGATTGTCTCAAGAGGCTTTCGACCGACGCCGGCATGGAAATCCTATCTAACATGCTTGGAAGCCATACTGACGCCGTGTTGCTATGCAGTGCCAATTACGAAATTATCAACCGCAACCATAGCGCAATGATGATTTCGGGCAGCCATGGCAGCAACCACGATATAATACCATTGTTTGAAGTATTCCCTGAGTTATGTGCCGACACCATCAAGCCAAAACTCGACAAAGCTATCACAGGAAACACTGTAACAGAGTTTCTCTGCGGCATCAATGGCGTAACGTACAGAATAAAAGCAGCAAGGATGTTTTCGGGATTGATATTGCAAATGACCGAAATATCCAACCCACTTTCGCCCGACAGCGACTTAGACAACAACAATTTCAAGATGTTGTTTGAGAACATGACCTCGGGATTCTTGTTCCTCAAAAAAATAGAGAACTACGACGGATCATCTGATTTTGAGGTTATTGACATCAACTCTACATTTGAAATATTTTTTGATCTCGAACGCGATAATGTTATTGGCAAACCCATATCTGAGGTAATGCCATATATTAGCAACCAGTTTGCATCTAAGTTTGAGCGTATAGCCATTCACGGACGCGCCATCAAAGAGGTTTTTGAAAACGTCAAAACCCATCGACACTTAGAGGTAAACATGTTTTCGCCTCGATTGGGCTACACTGCGGCAGTATTCAACGACATCAAAGCCGAATACGAAGCCCGCAACACCTTATTAATACAGAACGAAATTTCAAAAGCATTTGCCCTTGGTGGCGAAATCGACGTATACAAAGCTATTGTAGAACTATTGCAACACAACACCAAAAGTCAATGCGGTTTTATAGGCTATCCCACCGACGACAACAACATAATAATGAGGATTTTGGCAGTAAACGACGATAATGCAAGTTATCCGCTGCGAAACGCCGACGGTGATTTTGAAGCCAACCTCAATAATTTCCCCGCGGGATTAGAGGCTGTTAAAACCAAAAAGCAACAATACCGCGAAAACGTAAACGGACACAAAAACATACTGTTGACCCCGATACTCAACGAAGGAGAACTTGTTGGGTTGATTGGTCTTGCCGATACCGAAGGCGATTTCACTGCTCAAAAACGTCAACTTGTATTGGGCATTGCCGACTATGCCGCTCCGCTTATGCAACGCGAAATCAAAGATTATCATTACAAAAAAGAACTTATCAAAGCCAAAGAGATTGCCGAACAAAACGAAAAACTCAAATCGGCTTTCCTCGGTAATATAAGTCACGAAATACGCACACCGCTCAATAGTGTGATAGGATTTAGCGACCTGCTATTGCGTTCGGGCGAACTATCTCCAAAACAGTTTAAATATGCCGACACCATATTTAAAGCTGCCAAAAACCTTGAAAGCATTGTTACATCGATAGTAGAGCTGTCGAAAATAGAGACACGTCAGGTGAAGATTTCCAACACATCATTCTGCCTCAACGACCTCATCGACGACCTTTTAGACCTTTACAAAAACAAAGCCGACTTGAAAGGACTTGCTCTAATACCCAAAAAAGGACTCGACAAATATGCGTCGTACATCTACACCGACCGTACAAAAATACATCGCATAATGTCTACCCTTGTAGACAACGGCTTGAAATTTACCGAAAAAGGTGAAGTGTCGTTTGGATACAAATACATAGGGCAAGACAACAAGATAGAGTTTTTTGTAAAAGACACCGGCATTGGCATTCGCAAAGAGATGCAAAGCAAGATATTTTCTACCTTTATGCAAGATGAAAAAACTCTTGAACGTCAACATGGCGGCATTGGTGTGGGACTTTCGATTTGCAATTGCTACATACAAATGCTCGGAGGCAGTATCAGCATCGAATCAGAACCGCAAAAAGGTTCGCTGTTTCACTTTGCAATAGGGTACAACACTCAGCCGATTGAGAATTAAGTAATAATTCACAATTCACAATTTATAATTCAAAATTAATAATTCAATATGCTCCTAAACAAAACAGATTCGTTTCGCGACTATTTGCACAAAGAATATGGGATAGAATACGAACGTCCCGTAGAATTTGTGACAGAGAGCATACCCTTAGAGGAGCAGATTGATTATACAGAATTTTCGGAACGCCGTCGTCAAACGGGACACAACTGCACATCGTACAAAACCAATGTGGATATACTTGAGCAAACCACCAACGACGACAAAGTAAAAACCGCCTTGTCAGACATGGCAGCCATTGGCAGTGTTGAGGCTCTCAAATATCTCACCACCTACGCCGAACAAAACAAAGGATTGTATGATTATTGGCCATCGATAGCTCGCAACGAATGTAGAGGCACTGTGGAATACGACCTTACAGGCGAAATCAAGATATATATACTATCGCCATTTGGCAGTGTAGACGGCAAAATAAAGTTCAAGGCATTGGTGCGCAACAATACAAGAAGCGAGTTTACACCATTGCAACAAAAGATAATAGCCAAAGAATTTGCGTTTCAAGATTCGCGTCATCGCACCGAAACCACAGTTAAATTTACATCAAAAGGACTTATTCTTCACATGCTTATGCCGTTAGATGTTCCGATCCTCAGCACCATCGCCGAAACCCTCAGCGAATGTAACACCCTTGGCTGCAACATCGACATTGATTCATTATCCTTGAAAAACTTCAACGGCAAAGGTCCCTTATTCTAATTTTTTTAATTCTTCCCTTCCACCCACCGTCTGTAAGACGGTATTTCTGTAACTATGGACATCCCGATGTCCATAGACAAAAAAAGCGGGACTGAATGTCCCGCTTCAAAAAAAACTAACTATTAACTAATCTACTACCTCTAAACAATCTCTGTGCAAATGTACGGTGTATTTTTGAATATGTTGCAATTTTTTTGCAAGTTTTTTCTT
>JAGCDD010000071.1 GCA_017651345.1 Bacteroidales bacterium
CCTGTCCTACGATTTTGGCATTTGGGGCAAAAACATCACCGACACCAAATATCTCATCGACGCTGGCAACGCTGGCGAAACTATTGGTTTCCCGACATTTGTGGCAGGTGCGCCCGCCAATTTCGGTGTTAAATTGTCGGTGACGTTTAAGTAGGGTAGGGGGAAAACTACTTCTTGATGATTTCCCAATGACCGCCGAAATCTCCGCCAACACGTTTCAGCAAGCCCATCTGTTGGAGTTTCGTCATATTTTTACTAATATTTAAACGAGCGATGCCAACAATTTCTGCCAATTCGTTTTGTGTTACAAAAGGATTCTCATTTATAGCACAGAGGATTTTCTTTTGGTTGTCTGTAATCCTGTCTGTAATCCTGTCTGTAATCCTGCCTGTAATCCTGTCTGTAATCCTGTCTGTAATCTTTTCTGTTGCCTTTTCGCCGTTTTCTGTTGTCTTTTCTGTACCCTTTTCTGTTGCCTTTTCGTTTCCTGTATCCTTTTCTGTGCCCTTTTTATCCTTTTCTGTACCCTTTTCTCCCAACCAATCACCGCTGTCTGGCTCCAATGCATCGAAAGAATACAGTTCGTCCAAGGGAGCGGTAATCCTGAAAATGTCGCTTTCAGCAAACGTCGGGTTGTTGCCTGAATAGAGTTTCGTGTAACGGAACATTTTCCTTACGCCCGAACCAAGTTGGTCGGCGTAGCCTATCGTTCTGAAAAATGACGCTATAATCGGGTTTTCACCTTGACGTCCGAATCGTTGGCGCGGTCATAGACCTGTTTTTTGAAACTATGCACTTCGCCGCTTGTATGGACGTGTATATGAATGATGGTTTTTCCCTCCGCAGCGTTTGAACTCCACCGCAACGGTTTCGCCAATCATCAATATCGTTGCTAATCTGTCTGTTGTCATTAATTGCTTTTTTTAATCCGTGGTAAAGGTAATATTTTTTTGAAAATCATTGAAAAATAATTGTGAAAAAATTTGGCGGAATCAGCAATAATACTTTCCTTTGCATACGAAAATATTGACAAAAACGAAGGAGTGTTTGCTCGAGCCGGCTTAATAAGAATAGACCAACAAACAAAAGAACTGCCGGTTCTTGCAAATGCTCGCATCTGTATAAGGTGTGGGCTTCTATTATAGTAGTTCGCGGGCTTTGGTCGGCCTTTATTAAACTATATGGAAGTTTGCACCCTTTCTTTTTTGTGTTTTAACATAAAAACATAAAATCAAAATGACAACGAATGATAAAAAAGAATTTGAAGCAATTTCCGAAAAACTTCGGAATGTAAAGGTAATTGCGAAGTCAAATGATAATAACGATGATTTTACGGTAGAATTTGAGATTGCCTCAATACTCGATTCGTATAAAAGAGAAGAGTATCAACAAGTGGAGGAAGAAATCAATGCCGTGGAGAAGGCAAGTCTCGCCGAAATAGAAAAACTCAGCGATAGGGTTGCTGTCCTTAATAAGGAAATTGATACGCTTACAAACCATGCCGACAAAACTGATTATATAGTTGCCGTTGCAAGCGGTTTTTTGTGCGGACTTTTGGATTCTTTTTTTGTGGGACAGTTTTCTCTTGAAGAAGCCAATAAGTGGGGTACTGACAAAATCGAAGAATTTGTAAAGTATGAGGCAAGCAAAGATTGTGGCAAAGAAATGAATGACATATACGATGCCATTCATCATTTGGAAAACAAATACAATATTCCGAGCGACAATTTAATGCCGAGTTTCGGTGGCGCAACACAGCATCATCTCAAAGATTTTGCGCATCACCCTAACATTGTGGGATTGATTTTTTCGATTCTCACTCAATTCACGGGCAAGGCATACGGTATTGGACAGGATGGATTATTAAAGATAGAAGATGTTGCTTCTACTGATTTGATAGGTAAAGATTTCCCGACCAAAATATCGCTTGGCGTTGTAACGTGGTTTTTCCACCTTGTGAGCGATGTTGCTGGCTCTACAAGTTCCTTGCATCGAAATTCGCCGGGAACAGGACTTCCGGGTCCGATTGTTTCCATACTGTATGAAATCTCCAAAATCCCATTTTTCAATCAGTCGGGCAACACGGAATTTTCACAATGGGTAACAAAACTTTGGAACGGCACCTTGCCTGGTCTTAAAGAGCGTGGCATTCGTTTCGACATGAGGACGGAAGTTGGGTTGACGAGGGAATTTGGCAAACAGGCACTTCCGGTCGTAATGAATGAATGTGTCGTAAGAGGTTTTTATTTCATCAGGCGGCTCGCAAAAGCCATAAAAGAGACACCTGTTCATAATTTGTCCGAGTTTAGGAATTTGAATTGGGAAACAATTCTCCCGTTCAAAAATAGGACAATCGTCCGTATGATTACCATTGCATCAGGAACATTTACCATAGTTGACCTTGCAGATGCAGCCATACGTTCAGCGATGAAAAATGGATTGCCAACGAATCCCGCATTTTGGGCATCATTTGTTTTGTGTGTCAATTTCATCGGCATTGGGCGTTTTGCAATAGCACTATATGCCGATGTTTCGATGGGAATCAGACGTACAAAACTTGTCAAAGAGCGTAGAGACGCATTTATATATCGCGAACTTGAAAAAGATGTTGTGATTCAGTGCGAACTTGGAAAAACACAGATAGCATTGGCAAAAATGTACGAGTTTGTACAAGATGTAGTGGAGAATACGTTTGAAACCATGGCGCAAGTAGTGGCGGAAGAAGAAGAATCTTTTGACGCTGTGGCTCAGGCGGCACAGAGAAGAAAAGAAATGATAAACCGAGTTAAAATTCAAAAAATATGAATGAAGTTAACCCAATAAACGAAACCCAAGTTGCCGAGAAAAAAACTTTTTTCCTCCGGCAAATATCTGCGTTGAAAGACGACATAGGAGGAATACGCCTCAATATTCTCAAGGCTCGAAATAGAGCCGTCGCTGCAAGAAAAAAGATAGAACAATTCGAGGGAAAAAATGGATGGTATCGTTTTTGGCATCAAGGCGAAAAACGACGGCTCGAAAAAGAAAAGACAAAGGCTTTTGAAGATTTGCAATTATCATACGCTGACACTTTTATGGGCATTTTAAGGATAATGCGTGACGTTATTGGAATTGTTGCGCTTTCATGTTTCCTGCCTCTTGATTTGCTTCAAGGATTGGGTCGGTTTATTGTAAAAGGATTC